>JBDSYO010000001.1:0-6980 GCA_039925625.1 Lapillicoccus sp.
CGGGGGCGCCGGCGGCGCCGGAGCGCGCCGTCTCGGTGAGCCACCGGGGCCGCTCGCTCACGTCTGCCCTCCCGTCTGCCCTCGCGTCGACGCGGGGCCAGGACCCACCGGGCCCGACTCACGGAGCCTGAGGAGGATCTCCGGGCCGACCATGGTCACGTCCCCCGCCCCCACGGTGAGGACGAGGTCACCAGGTCGCACACACTCGGCGACCACATCGGCGACCGCCGACCAGCGCGGCACGTAGTGGACGACGACCTGGGGACGGGCGGCGGTCACGGCCCGGGCGACGAGCCGGCCGCTGACCCCCGGCTGGGGGTCCTCGCGGGCCGCATACACGTCCATGACGACGACGACGTCGGCGCCGGAGAGGCTCTCACCGAGGGCGCCCGCGAAGTCGCGGGTGCGCGAGTAGAGGTGCGGCTGGAAGACGACGACGAGCCGCCCGACGCCGGCGTCGTCGACCAGCTGCCGAGCGGTGCTGACGACCGCCGCGACCTTGCCGGGGTTGTGCGCGTAGTCGTCGACGACCTGCACCCCGACGGCGCGGCCCTTCGGCTCGAACCGGCGCCGCGTGCCCGTGAACGCCGCCAGCCCGGCCAGCACGCGATCGGCGGGCTCCCCCAGCCCCACGGTCGCGGCCGCGAAGGCCGCCGTGGCGTTGAGGACGTTGTGGCGTCCCGGCACGAGCAACCGCAGCCGGTGGCGCTCCTGGCCCACGACGAGCTCCGCGCTCCAGGCCAGGCCGCGGTGGTCGACCGCGGTCACCCGGACGTCGGCGTCGTCGGCCTCGCCATAGGTGAGGATCCGGACGTCCGCGTCGTGCAGGCCCGCCGCGAGGGCGCGGGCGCCGGGGTCGTCGACACAGACGACGAGCAGGCCACCGGGGCGGATGGTGGCGACGAAGGCCCGGTACGCCTCCTCGACGGTCGCGAGGTCGCCGTAGAAGTCGAGGTGGTCGGCTTGCACGCTGGTGACGACCGCGACGTCGGGCCGGTAGACGAGGAAGGACCCGTCGCTCTCGTCGGCCTCGACGACGAACGTGTCGCCTGTGCCGAGGTGGGCGTTGGTCCCGTGCTTGGCCAGCTCACCACCCACCGCGAAGGACGGGTCGACCCCACAGGCCTGCAGCGCCACGGTGAGCAGCGACGTCGTCGTCGTCTTTCCGTTGGCTCCGGCGACGGCGACCCGGCGCGACCCGGCCATCGTCGAGGCCAGCGCCTGGGCGCGGTGCATGACCCTCAGGCCACGGGCCCGAGCCGCCGCCAGCTCGGGGTTGTCGTCGCGGATGGCCGAGGAGATGACGACGGTGTCGGCGGTATCGACGAGCGCCGCGTCGTGACCGACGTGCACCTGGGCCCCCTCCGCGGCGAGGGCGTTGAGCACGGGCGAGTCCTTGGCGTCGGAGCCGCTCACCGTCAGGCCCTCGGCGAGCATGATCCGGGCCACACCGGACATGCCCGCGCCCCCGATCGCGATGAAGTGGACCTGTCCGAGGTCCACCGCGGGAGGTACGGGGGCCAGGAAGTCGAAGCGGGTCTCCGGGAGCGTCATCGACCGTCCGCCCGCACAGCACCGAACGCGGCATACGCCTCGTGGACCAGGCTCGCAAGGGCGTCGTCGGCGTCGCGCTGCCCCACCGAGGCCGCGGCGTCGGCCATGGCGTCCAGGCGCGCCCCGTCGGCGGCCAGGGGCAGCAGGTGGTCGGTGACCCATGGGGGCGTGAACAGCGCGTCCTCGACGAGGACGCCTCCGCCGGCAGCCACCACCGTCGCAGCGTTGAGCCGCTGCTCGCCGTTGCCGATCGGGAGCGGCACGTAGACCGCAGGCAGGCCCACGGCGGTGAGCTCGCAGACGGTGTTGGCTCCGGAGCGGCAGACGACCAGGTCGGCGGCGGCGTAGGCGAGCTCCATGCGGTCGGCGTAGGGCACGACGACGTAGGGCGCGCCGACGGCCGGGAGGTCGGGCACGAACTCCTTGCCGGCCCCGGCGACGTGCAGCACCTGCAGCCCGGCGGCACTCAGCTCGCCCGCCCGCGACGCGAAGGTGGTGTTGAGGCGCTGGGCCCCGAGCGACCCGCCCGTGACCAGGAGGGTGGGCCACTGCGGGTCGAGCCCGAAGGCGGCCATCGCCTCGTCGCGTCGCGCCGGCCGGTCGAGCTGCGACACCTCGCGGCGCAGCGGCATACCGAGCACCCGGGCGCGGGCCAGGGGCGTGTCGGGGAAGGTCGTCGCGACGAACCGGGTGAAGCGGGCGCCGAGCCGGTTGGCGATGCCGGGCCGGGCGTTCTGCTCGTGGACGACGATGGGGATGCGGCGCTGCCGGGCGGCGAGGTAAGCCGGCGCCGAGACGTAGCCCCCGAAGCCCACCACGACCTGGGCGCCGGTCTCGTCGATGGCCCGCCGGGCGGCCGCGACCGCACCCCGGAGGGCGCCGGGCAGGGTGAGGAGCGCGGGGTCCGGGCGACGCGGTAGGGGGACCCGGGGCACGAAGCGCAGGTCGTAGCCGCGCGCCGGCACGAGCCGGGCCTCGAGGCCGGCCTCGGTGCCCAGGGCGGTGACCCTCATCCCGGGGTCACGCCGCCGCAGGGCGTCGGCCAGGGCGAGCAGGGGCGAGACGTGACCGGCCGTGCCTCCGCCGGCCAGGAGCACCGACGTGGGTCCGGCGGCCGGGTCCATCAGCGCTTCCTGCGGCTCGGCAGCACGGCCAGCGAGCGACGGACCGCGCTCGGTCGGGCGGCGAGGATCGCCCGGGCGCCGGGCTCGTTGCGGGCGAACGAGAGCAGCATGCCGAGGGCCAAGAGGGTGGTCACCAGGGCGGAGCCGCCGGCGGACACGAGGGGCAGGGGGACGCCGATGACGGGCAGCAGCCCGATCACGGCGCCGATGTTGATGATCGCCTGGATGAGGATCCACGCCATGACCCCGGCCGTGGCGACGCGCACGAACTGGTCGCGCGAGCGCTGGGTGAGCCGGTAGCAGCCCCAGGCCAGCAGCGTGAACAGCAGGAGGATCACGAAGGTTCCGGGCAGGCCGAGCTCCTCGCCGATGATCGCGAAGATGAAGTCGTTGTGGGCCTCGGGGAGCCAGCTCCACTTCTCCTTGCTCGCGCCGAGGCCGACGCCCCACCAGCCGCCGTCGGCGAGGGCGTACAGCCCGTGGATCGACTGGTAGCAGGTGCCATCGGCGTTGTCGCAGTTGCCGAGCCAGGAGGTGATGCGGTCCATCCGGTTCTGGTTGGTGACGACGAAGCCCATGGCCATCACGGCGAACATCCCCGCCGCGAGCAGGAAGAACCGTGCGGGGACACCCGACACGAAGAGCAGCGCCGCGACGATGCCGATGAGGATGAGGGCCGTGCCGAGGTCGTGGCCGACGAGCACGAGCCCGACCGTGACCAGGACGATGGGGATGAGGAACGGGATGACGACGTGGCGCAGCCGGCCGAGCAGCTTGCGCTTCTTGGTGAGCACGGCCGCGCCGACGAGGATGAGCCCGAGCTTGACCAGCTCGGAGGGCTGCAGCTGCACCCCAGGCAGGATCTTGACCCAGTTGCGGTTGCCGTTGACCGAGACCCCGAGCTTGGTGAAGACGAGCGCCTGGAGCACCAGGGCGCCGAGCAGGGCGGGCAGCGCCAGCCGTTTGTACCAGCGCACCGGCAGCCGCGAGGCGACCACCGCCCCGACCACCCCGATCACGGCGAACTTGGCCTGGTCGAGGAACACCGTGAAGGTCGAGCCGTCGACGCGGTAGGACGTGATCATCGACGCCGACAGGACCATGACGAGCCCGATGACCACGAGGATCGCGGTGGTGCCGAGCAGCACGTAGTAGGACGTGACCGGCGACTCCAGGCGGGCGAGGAACGGCAGCGCGCGGTGCAGCAGGGAGCCGCCGCCGGGCAGGGCGATGGGGGCGCTCGTCGACCGGGCCGAGGCCGGTCGACGGGGGCCGGGAACGGCCTGGGTCATCGGCCGCGCCCCTCCGCCCAGCGGCGTACCGCGGCCTCGAAGGCGTCGCCGCGGGCGCCGTAGTTGGCGAACATGTCCATGGACGCCGCGGCCGGGGCCAGCAGCACGACGTCGCCGGGTTGGGCCAGCGCGGCGGACCGGGCGACGACGACGTCCATCACGTCGAGCCCGGCGAAGTCCTGTCCGCGTTCGTGCACCGCCCCAGTCTCTGCCGGATCGAGGTCGGCCACCGGGACGTCGGGCGCGTGTCGGGCCAGTGCCTCGGCGATCCGGGCGCGGTCGGCGCCGATGAGAACAACGGCCCGCAGCCGCGGTAGGACGCCGAGGACGAGCTCGTCCAGCTGCGCGTCGGTGGCGCCCTTGAGTAGGCCGCCGGCCACCCAGACGACATGCTCGAAGGCGTGCAGAGACGCGTCCGCGGCGTGCGGGTTGGTCGCCTTGGAGTCGTTGACGAACCGGACGCCGTCGACCGTGGCGACGTCGGCGATGCGGTGGGGATCGGGCCGGAACGTACGCAGCCCGTCACGCACCGACAGCGGACCCACGCCGTAGGCGCGGGCCAGGGCCGCGGCGGCGAGCGCGTTGGCCACGTAGTGCGGCGCGATGCTCGGGGCGTCGCCCTGCAGGTCGTGCACGGTGGCCAGCTCGGCCGCCGAGTGATGCCGCTGCTCCACGAACGCCCGGTCGGCGAGCACCTCCTCGACGAGCCCGATCATCGAGACCGCGGGCACCCCGAGGGTGAACCCGACGGCGCGGCAGCCCTCGACGACCTCCGCCTCCATGACCAGCTGCTCGGTCAGCGGGTCGGCGACGTTGTAGACGCACGCGATGTGGGTGTGCTCGTAGACGCGGCCCTTGGCCCGGAGGTACTCCTCGAACGAGCCGTGCCAGTCGAGATGGTCCGGCGCCACGTTGAGGCAGGTGGAGGCGACCGGCGACACCGAGCGCTGCCAGTACAGCTGGAAGCTCGACAGCTCGACGGCGATGACGTCGAACGGCTCGGGGTGCAGCACCGCCTCGAGGATCGGTGTGCCCACGTTGCCGGCACTCGTCGCGCGAAGGCCGGCGGCGCGCAGGATGGAGGCGAGCATGTTGACCGTCGTTGTCTTGCCGTTGGTGCCGGTCACGGTGAGCCAGGGAGCCGCGCCCTCCTGGGCTCGCATCCGCCAGGCCAGCTCGACCTCTCCCCAGACCGGTATGCCGCGGGCCGCAGCCTCCACCAGCATCGGCTGGTCGGGCCGCCACCCCGGCGAGGTGACGACGAGGTCGACGTCCTCCGGCGGCATACCGGTGGTGTGCTGCTCACCCTGGCGCACCGTGACGCCGAGGATGTCCAGGATGTCGGCGCGCTCGTCGTTGGCCTGCGAGACGCCGGGCCGCTTGCCGTCGACGACGGTGACGACGGCGCCGCGCTCCGCGAGGGCGTCGGCCGCCGCGAAGCCGCTGACCGCGAGACCGGCGACCAGCACCCGCAGCCCCGACCAGTCGGCGTCGCGGTGGGTCAGCCCCGGCCGGGGCTCGTAGTCCTCGTTCACCCGCCGACGACCCACTCCGCGTAGAAGATGCCGAGCCCGAGCGCGACGAAGAGGCCGGCGACGATCCAGAACCGGATGACGACGGTGACCTCGTTCCAGCCCAGCAGCTCGAAGTGATGATGGAGCGGTGCCATCCGCAGCACCCGTTTACCGGTCGCCTTGAACGACGCGACCTGGGCCATGACCGACAGCACCTCGAGCACGAACAGGCCGGCGAGCACCACGACGAGCAGCTCGGTGCGGGTCGTGATGGCCAGGCCGGCCAGCACGCCGCCGAGGGCGAGGGAGCCGGTGTCGCCCATGAAGATCTTCGCGGGCGACGCGTTCCACCACAGGAACCCGAAGCAAGCCCCCATGCCGGCGGCCGCAACCACGGCGAGGTCGAGGCTGTCGCGCACCTCGTAGCACTTGATGCCCGGGTTGGTCTGGCAGTTCTGGTTCGACGTCCAGATGCCGATGAGCACGTAGGCGCCGAAGACCATCGTCGAGGCCCCCGTGGCCAGCCCGTCGAGCCCGTCGGTGAGGTTCACGCCGTTGGACGTACCCGCGATCATGAGGTTGGCCCAGATGACGAACAGGATGATCCCGCCGATGGTGCCGGCGAACGCGAGGTTGATGTGGGTGTCGCGCACGAACGAGATGAACGGCGAGGCAGGAGTGCGGAACCGGTCGTTGGGGAAGTTCAGCGCGAGGATCGCGAACAGCACCCCGACGAGGGCCTGCCCGGCCAGCTTCTGCCGCGACCGCAGGCCCAGGCTGCGCTGCTTGGAGATCTTGATGAAGTCGTCGAGGAACCCGATGATGCCCAGCCCGGTCATGAGGAACAGCACGAGCAGCCCACTGGCCGTAGGCGCTTCGAGCGTGAACAGGTGAGCGGCGAAGTAGGCGAGCAGGACTGCGCCGAGGATGACCGCGCCACCCATCGTGGGGGTGCCGCGCTTGGTGTGGTGTGAGGTCGGCCCGTCGTCACGGATGAACTGGCCGTAGCCGCGCTTGACGAGGAACCGGATGAACATCGGCGTGCCGAGCAGGGCGGCCAACAGCGAGACCGCGGACGCGATGAGGACGCCCTTCACGCGGTCCCCCCGAGGCCGGCGAGCCGGTCGCCGAGCCAGCGCAGCCCGCTGTCGCGGCTCGACTTCAGCAGCACGACGTCACCGGGTGCCAGCGCCTCCGCCACCAGGGCATGGGCCGTGTCGAGGTCGGCTACGACCGTGGTCTCCGTCGGGTATGCCGCGCGCTCCCCCTCGGCCAGCGCACTTGCCGCCCCGTCGGCCAGCGGCCGCGCGCCCTCGCCGACGACGACGAGACGGTCGACGCCGAGCTCGACCGCTGCGCGCCCGATCTCCTCGTGGTCGACGCGCGCCTCGTCACCCAGCTCGAGCATCTCCCCGAGCACGGCCCAGCTGCGCCGCCTCGGTGTCGCCGCGCCGGCGATCGCCGCCAGCGCCTCGAGGGCGGCGCGCATGGACCCC
>JBDSYO010000002.1:0-4637 GCA_039925625.1 Lapillicoccus sp.
GCCGCATGACGACCCGTCCGGTATGCCGCAGGGCCGGCATCCGCTGCGTGAGCGCGGTGACCGCGGTGGCGGCCTCGAGGCGCGCGAGCGGTGCCCCGAGGCAGTAGTGGATGCCGCTGGAGAACGCCAGGTGCTCCGACGACGAGGTGCGGCCGATGTCGAACCGGGCCGGTTCGGAGAACACCTCGGGGTCGCGTCCCGCCCCCGCGAGGAGCAGGACCACCGCCTGGTTGCGCCGTACCGGCACCCCACCGATCTCCGTGTCGTCGAACGAGATCCGGGCCGTCTCCTGCACGGGTGGGTCCCAGCGGAGCACCTCTTCGACCGTGGCGGGTGCCAGCGACGGGTCGTCGCGCAGCCGCTCCCACTGCTCCGGGTGGGCCAGGAGCGCCCGGGTCGCGTTGCCGATGAGGTTGACCGTCGTCTCGAACCCCGCGATGAGCAGCAGCGAGCACATCGGCACCATCTCGTGCGGTGCGATGGCGTGGCCCCGTTCGGCGACGATGACGCTCACGAGGTCCTCCCGCGGCTCGCGCGCCCGCTCCTCGAACAGTCGCTCGAAGAGCCGCTCCAGCTCGGTGTTGGCCTCGATGACCCGACGCGCCTGTCCGATCGACGTCACGCCGTCGAGCGCACTGCCGAGGGCGGCGCCGTAGCGCTGGAACGCGGCCACGTCGCCGCCCTCCACCCCCATCATCGAGGTGATGACGGCGATCGGGAGCGGCGCCGCGAGATCGGCGACGAGGTCGAAGGACCCCTTGCGCTCCGCGGCGTCCAGCAGCGTGCCCACGGTCTTCTCGACGGTCGTGGCGTAGCGGGCCATCATCCGCGGGCTGAACGCAGGGGCGGCCACCCGGCGCAGACGCTCGTGGTCCGGCGGGTTGAGGCTGAGGAACGACAGGTCGAACTCCTGGGGGGACCCACCGGGCACGGCGCCGTCCTCCTCGCGCACCCCGAACCGGCGGCTGCGCAGCACGTGCCGGCATACCGGGTGGCTCGTCGTCACCCAGCTGCCGAGTCGAGTGGGCACCATCGGCCCGAGTGCCCGCATGTCCTCGTAGACGGCGTAGGGGTCGCGCCGGCCCTCGCGCAGGGAGAGACGGGCCAGCTGGTCACCCCGGAAGCGGACGGCATACCAGCGGTCGAAGCGCTCGCGGTAGAGCCCGCCGGCGAACCGGGCGGCGGTGCGCGCCTGAGTGAGGCGGGTCATGCCTCCAGAGCGTAGGGGCGTCGCCGGCCGACGAGGGCCGACAGCAGGGCGATCCCCACGCCGAGCACGGCGAGGACCGCACCGACGCGGCTGGGCCACTCGTAGCCCAGCCCGGCGCCGAGCACCACGCTGCCCACTCCCGCGCCGATGGCGTTGGCAATGTTGAGGGTGGAGTGGTTGAGCGCCGCCGCCAGGGACTGACCCTCGTGGGCCACGTCCATGAGCCGCGTCTGGAGCAGGGGTACGAGGATGGAGGGGAGGAAGCCGAGCACGAACACCATGGCCACCGCGAGCACGGGGTAGTGGGCGAGCCACCCGAAGACCGCGAGCATGACCGCGATGAGGCCGAGCGAGACGATCATCCCGCGCAGGATCCCGAACCGGGCGACCCGCCCGGAGACGACCATCCCGCTGACCATCCCCACCCCGTAGACGCCGAGGATGACGGGCACGAAGGAGCTCGAGAACCCGGCGAGCTCGGTCATCGTGGGAGTGATGTACGCGTACGTGGCGAACATGCCGCCGAAGCCGACGACGCCGACGAGGAGGGCGAGCCACACCTGAAGCCGGGTGAGGGCCGTCAGCTCGGAGCGCATCGAGGCCTCCTGGGTGCGCGGCTGCCGGGGGACCCAGGCCCAGAGGGCGAGCACCGTGAGCAGGCCGATGCCCCCGACCGCCCAGTAGGGCACAGCCCAGCCGAGACGCTGGCCGAGCACCGTGGTGACCGGGACCCCGACGATGTTGGCGGTCCCCAGCCCGATGAGCATCATGGCGACGGCCCACGTGCGGCGCTCCTTGGCCACCAGGGACGCGGCCACGAGCGAGCCGATGCCGAAGAACGCGCCGTGCGGCAGCCCCGACAGGAACCGGGCCGCCATGAGCTCGGTGTAGCCGTGGGCGAAACCCGACGCGGTGTTGGCCAGGGTGAAGGCGGCCATGAGCGCGATGAGCACGGCCTTGCGCGGGAGGCGGGTGGCGAGGACGGCGACGAGCGGGGCGCCGACGACGACCCCCAGGGCGTAGGCCGACACGTAGTGACCGGCCGTGGGGATGTCGGTGCCGGTGCCGGCGGCCACTTCGGGCAGCAGGCCCATCGTCACGAACTCCGTGGTGCCGATGGCGAAGCCGCCGGCGGCCAGGGCCAGGAGCGCCAGGCCCACGCGGGGCGCCACCGCGGGGCGCGCATCCGCGGCGTCACGGTTGTCCGTCGCGGTCGTCGGCGTCGTCGAGGCCAGGGTGTCGGTCATCGCGTCTCTTCGTGGGGTCGAGGGGGTCATCGTGCTGTCCACGGTCCGCGCCGACCGACGATCATGCTAGGGCCAACAAAGCAGGTGCCGAGAATCGTCCCGGCGCTCGACACTGGACTCATGACCGAGGTCGCGCTGCCGGAGGTGGACTACCGGCGTACGTCCCGCCGGCCCGCCTGGTCGCAGCTGCCTCGCGCGGTGCGGGAGGCCGCCGGCCGCGTGGCCGGTGGCGTGGTCGCGCGGGCCGACCCACCCGTGGCGAGCGGCTTCTCCGGGGCCTTCGCGGGCCGCGTGACCACGGTCGGAGGACGGCAGGTGTTCGTCAAGGCGGGCGCCCCCGACCAGCCCCACGTCGTCGGCGCGCTCGCCCAGGAGGCCGGGGTGCTGGACCGGCTGCCGGCCGGCATACCGGCTCCGGAGCTCGTGGGCTTCGCGACGGTCGACGGCTGGAGCGTCCTGGTCCTGGGCGTGGTCCCGGGCCGGATGCCGGGCGCACCGTGGACGCCGGCCGAGGTGGACGCCGTCCATCAGGCGTGCCTCACCATGGCCGAGATGGGCACCCCGACCACGGTCGGTGGTCGTGACTTCGCGCACCGCATGGGGACCGACCCCGAGATCGTCGCGACCGGCCGGTCCCTGCTGGAGGGCACCTTTGCGCTGGGGCCGGAGCTGCCCGCGTGGCTGCTGCGACACGGGGAGCACGTGGGTGCCCTGGTCCTGGACGCCGACGGCCGGTTCGACGGCGACACGCTCTGTCACGGCGACCTGCGCCCGGACAACCTCCTCGTCGCCGGACCGGTCCCGGGCCCCCTGACGGCCGTCGTCGTGGACTGGAACTGGGTCGGCCGTGCGGCGCCCTGGGTCGACTGGGTCGGCCTCCTCCCGCTCATGGCCGCTCAGGGCGTCGACACCGCGTCGCTGGTGCGCACGTCGCCACTGACCCGGGACGTCGACCCGGACGACCTCGACGCCTTCGTCGCGGTCATCGCGGCCTACATGCTGGGCGGGTACCGGGCGGCCCCGCCTCCGGGCTGCACCCCCGCCCTGCGGGAGCACCAGCTCCTCATGGCCCACGCGTTCCTGGCGTTCCTGCGCCGTCGCCGCCGCTGGTCGTGACCCCACCTGGTGGGGCGAGGCGGCTACGGTGGCGGGATGCCCACGCTCGCTGAACGGCTCCGGCAGGTCCTCGGGCGTGCGCTGGGGGGTGGCGCCGGCGGAGCCACCGGACCCGCCGGTCGCGACCGCTCGGGCGACAGCACGCCCGCGGCCTCGCGGCGCCACGCCTCCAGTGACGGCGGAGTGCCCGCGCCGTCCGGGCACCGCACCTACCCCGGCGACTTCCACGGCGCCCCGGCCATCGCGTATGCGCCCAAGCCGGACGGGCAGCCCGACCCCGGCGAGGTCGTGTGGACGTGGGTGCCGTTCGAGGAGGACAACGCCATCGGCAAGGACCGGCCGGTGCTGCTGGTGGGCAGCGACGGTGACTGGCTGCTCGGCGTCATGCTGACGAGCAAGGACCACGACCGTGACGCCGGCCAGGAGCACCGCGCCGGCCGGGAGTGGGTCGACATCGGGTCCGGCGGCTGGGACCGCAGCGGCCGGCCGAGCGAGGTCCGGGTCAACCGCATCATCCGCGTCGACCCCGAGGGGATCCGGCGCGAGGGCGCGGTCCTCGGCCCCGAGCGGTTCGAAGAGGTCGCCGCTGCGATCCGCGGCTGACCCGCGCGGTGGCGCGCGCGGTCATTGACAGGCCACAGGCGCTCTGGTCCACTTCTCCGGACCTGGCCACCGTGCCGGACCACCACCACCTCTGGGGAGATCCATGAAGACGTCCACCGTCGCCCGCGGCCTGGCCGCCCTGTCCGTCGCTGCCGTGGGGAGCGTCGCCGTGCCGGCCGTGGCCAACGCCTCCATCGGGAACGAGTGCATCGTCAGCCAGTACAGCAGCAACACCTACCGGGCCTGGTGCGGTGCGGCGGCACCGGGCTCGGACTTCCGCCTGGTGCTGACCTGTCGCAACGCGTCTGCGGCCTACTACTACGCCGTGAATGGCACCTACCGTGCGCAGGGTGGCAGCAACTGGTCCTACGCCAGCTGCAACGGGAGCGACACCGTCTTCGGCACGTCGGTGCAGGTCAGGTAGCCAGCCGGGTATGCCGCGGGCCCGTCACCTCGTGAGG
>JBDSYO010000003.1:0-3664 GCA_039925625.1 Lapillicoccus sp.
AGGAGAACTCCTCGGCTCCGGACCGGAAGGGATGGGCGGCTCTGGTTGAAGCGGACAGCGAGACGCCGAGGCCGGGGGTGTCCGGCCGTAGGACCCGGCCGCCCGCGATCTGCAGGGAGTCCCCCCACAGCTCGGTATGCAGCGGACCCGCTGCCGGGGGAACCTCCACAGTGACCACGGTGTCGCAGGCGAACGCGGCGTGCACGTTCTGCATGACGCCCACCCCACCGCACCACGCGTGCGGGGCCACCTGGCGGCCGCTCCGCCCGAACAGCCGCGCCACCTGGACAAACCCGTCGATGCCGATCCAGGCGGCGTCGGGCTGGGCGACGGCGAACGCCTCCCGCTCGGAGAACGCGGCGAACTCGCCGACGGTCGACAGCTGCTCGCCGCCGGCGACGGGAACGGCGCTGTCCCGGGTCAGCGCGGCGTAGCCCGAGACGTCGTCGTAGCGCAGGGGCTCCTCGAAGAACGTGAGGTCGTAGGGGGCGAGCGCGTGCAGCACCGCCTGAGCGGTGTCGACATCCCAGCGCTCCGGGCCCTCGCGGTGGCCCATGTGGCCGTCGAGGAGCAGCCCCAGGTCCCCGCCGAAGGTCTCGCGGAGCAGGGCCGCCTTGCCGACCTCGGCGTCGACGGTGGCGCTGACCCCGGTGGTCGTGGCCTCGGTGCGCGTAGCGGGGTCGAGGTAGCCGGAGCTGAGCTTCACGGCCCGGAACCCGAGGTCGAGATAGAAGGTGACCTTGCGCAGCAGGTCGTCGGTGGGCCAGGGCGACGGGCCGCCCGTCGCGTACGCCGGCAGGCTGGCGGGCGCCCGGGCGCTCAGCAGCCGGTGCACCGGCAGGCCGCGGACCTTGCCCACCAGGTCCCACAGCGCGCCCTCGATGCCGGCCAGCACGGCGGCGCCCAGGCCGACCCGCCCCCAGTACTGGAAGCACGTGCGCATCCGCGCGACGACCGCGCGCAGGTCGAAGTCGTCCTCGTCGACCCCCTCGACCGCGAGCAGGACCGGGCGCAGGTAGTCGACGACCAGGGGGACCGACTCGGGGAAGAAGTACCCGGCATACGTCTCGCCGAGCCCGACGGTCCCGGCGTCGGTCTCGATCTCCACCAGAGCGACACTGCGCCACTGCTTGAAGACCGACAGCCACGGGTCCCGGGTGCACGGTCCGGTGAGCAGGACGGTCCGGACGTCGACGATGCGCAAGCCGTCAGCGTTGCTGAAACGCCGTTTCATGTCAATGGGGCCGACGTCGGCGATTAGGGCTCCCTGTCGGCCCCTGATATCTTGAGGGTTGCCGTCGAACGGCCGCGGATTCGTAGAGCCCAGGTGGATCTGCCCTGGTGCACCGCGCAACGAGATAGAGAAGGAGTCGGTTGCCCATGCCTTTGGATGCTGACGTCAAGCAGAAGATCATGACCGAGCACGCCACCAGCGAGGGCGACACCGGTTCCCCCGAGGTCCAGATCGCGCTGCTCACCCAGCGCATCAAGGACCTCACCGAGCACTCGCGGACGCACCGCCACGACCACCACAGCCGGCGCGGCCTGCTGCTGCTCGTCGGCCGGCGCCGCCGCCTCCTGCGTTACCTCGAGGCCACCGACATCGAGCGCTACCGCTCGTTGATCAAGCGCCTCGGTCTGCGCCGATAGGTGCTCACAGGTTTCCTGTGACAGGGCGGTCCCGCTGTCGACCAGCGGTGGCCGCCCTCTTGCATGAAAGGCCCCGGGCACAACGACGATGCACCGGCGCTGAAGAGAACAACCAAGAGAATGGAGGACCCATGGAGGGTCCAGAGATCACCTTCGCCGAAGCCGTCATCGACAACGGCCGCTTCGGCACCCGCACCATCCGCTTCGAGACCGGCCGTCTGGCCCGTCAGGCCGGCGGCGCTGTCACGGCCTACCTCGACGACGACACGATGCTCCTGTCCACCACGGCTGCCGGCAAGCAGCCCAAGGACCAGTTCGACTTCTTCCCCCTGACGGTGGACGTCGAAGAGCGCATGTACGCCATCGGCAAGATCCCCGGCTCGTTCTTCCGCCGCGAGGGTCGCCCCTCCACGGACGCGATCCTCACCTGCCGGCTCATCGACCGGCCGCTGCGCCCGACCTTCAAGAAGGGTCTGCGCAACGAGGTCCAGGTCGTCATCTCGGTGTTCGCGCTGAACCCCGACCACCAGTACGACGTGGTTGCCATCAACGCGGCCAGCGCCTCGACGCAGATCTCCGGTCTGCCGTTCTCCGGCCCGATCGGTGCCGTGCGCGTGTCCCTCATCGAGGGTCAGTGGGTCGCCTTCCCGAACTTCTCCGACATCGAGAAGTCGGTCTTCGACATGGTCGTGGCCGGCCGGGTCGTCCACGGCAAGGACGGCGCCGCCGACGACGTCGCCATCATGATGGTCGAGGCCGAGGCCACCGACAACACCTGGGACCTGGTCAAGAACCAGGGCGCGGGCGCTCCCACCGAGGACGTCGTCGCCCAGGGTCTCGAGGCCTCCAAGGCGTTCATCGCCCAGCTGTGCAAGGCGCAGTCCGACCTGGCGGCCGACGCGGCCAAGCCGGTGCAGGACTTCCCGGTCTTCCTGGACTACCAGGACGACGCGTACGCCGCGGTCGAGCAGGCCACCTCGGCCGACCTGGAGCAGGCGCTCCAGATCGCCGGCAAGCAGGAGCGCGAGGACCGGCTCGACGCGATCAAGGCCGAGATGAAGGGCTCCCTCGAGGGCCAGTTCGCCGGCCGCGAGAAGGAGCTGTCCGCCGCCTACCGGTCGGTGCAGAAGAAGCTCATCCGTCAGCGCATCCTGACGGACGGCGTCCGCATCGACGGCCGTGGCCTGCGGGACATCCGCGCGCTGTCGGCCGAGGTCGAGGTGCTGCCCCGCGTGCACGGCTCGGCGATCTTCGAGCGCGGCGAGACCCAGATCATGGGCGTCACCACGCTGAACATGCTCAAGATGGAGCAGCAGCTCGACACGCTGTCGCCGACGACGCGCAAGCGCTACATGCACAACTACAACTTCCCGCCCTACAGCACCGGTGAGACCGGCCGCGTGGGTTCGCCGAAGCGCCGCGAGATCGGTCACGGTGCGCTCGCCGAGCGGGCCATCATGCCCGCGCTGCCGACGCGGGAGGAGTTCCCCTACGCCATCCGTCAGGTGTCGGAGGCGTTGGGCTCCAACGGTTCCACGTCGATGGGCTCGGTCTGCGCGTCCACCCTGTCGCTGCTCAACGCCGGTGTGCCGCTGCGCGCCCCGGTCGCGGGCATCGCCATGGGTCTGGTGTCCGACCAGGTCAACGGTGAGACCCGCTACGCGGCGCTCACCGACATCCTCGGTGCGGAGGACGCCTTCGGCGACATGGACTTCAAGGTCGCCGGCACCAAGGAGTTCGTCACCGCCATCCAGCTCGACACGAAGCTCGACGGCATCCCCGCCGACGTGCTGGCGAGCGCGCTGACCCAGGCCCGCGACGCGCGCCTGCACATCCTCGACGTCATGGCCGAGGCCATCGACGTGCCCGACGAGATGTCGCAGTACGCCCCGCGGATCATCACGGTGAAGGTCCCCGTCGACAAGATCGGTGAGGTCATCGGCCCGAAGGGCAAGATGATCAACCAGATCCAGGACGACACCGGCGCCGACATCTCCATCGAGGACGACGGCAC
>JBDSYO010000004.1:0-6688 GCA_039925625.1 Lapillicoccus sp.
CGTCGTCGATGCCGGTACCGAGGTAGATGATGCGGTCGGCGAGGAGCCGGCTGTAGATGTCGACCGTGCGCTCGCCGTTGCCGGTGCGGGTCGTGACGTAGGGAATGGTGTAGCTGCTCATCACGCCGACCGTCCTTCCGCTGGCCCGGTTCCGGACGCTGCCAGCCCGATCGGCGAGCGTCGGCGCGGCATGACGTCGTCGAGCGAGCTCACGATGGTGTCGATGAACCCGTAGTCCAGCGCCTCCCGCGCGGTGAACCACCGGTCGCGGCGCGAGTCCTCCTCGACCTGCGCGACCGACTGACCGGTGTCCTCCGCGATGCACGCAAGAACCGTGTCGCGGGTCCGGCGGAGGTCGTCGGCTTGGATGGCGATGTCCATCGCCGTACCGCCGATGCCGGCCGATCCCTGGTGCAGCAGCACCTTGGAGTGGGTCATCGCGGACCGCTTGCCGTTGGTCCCCGATGAGAGCAGGAACTGGCCTGCGCTGTAGGCCATCCCGAGGTTGACCGTGCGCACGTCGTTGGGGATGGCACGCATACAGTCGCGGATGGCCAGCATGCCGGGCACCGAGCCGCCGGGTGAGTTGATGAGCAGCCGGATCTCGGCGCGCGGGTCCTCGGCGGCGAGCACAAGGAGGGCGTTGCAGATCCGGTTGCTGTTGCGGTCCTCGAGGGGCTCGCCCAGCAGGATGGTCCGGCTCTCGTAGAGGCTCCGGTAGAGCTCGTGGTCCAGCTGCTGCCCTGGGTCGTCGTTCATGTCCTCACCCTGAGTCACCGCGGCACGACGAGGAAGGGCGCGCTGCCCAGAGCAGCGCTGCCGCGAGCAGCGTGAGGGATCCTGGACCGGCTGACCTAACGCGCGGCACCGAGCAGGGTCGTCAGGGCGTCGACGACCATCCGGTGGTCGTCGAGCTGGGGCAGGCCCGAAACGGCCACCGTGCCGACACAGCCCGTGCCGCGCAGCAGGACCGGGAAGGCGCCGCCGTGCGCCGCGAACCTTGCTGGGTCGAGGCGGGACGCGTCGTCGAAGGACTTGCCGTCGACGCGGAACTGCTCACCGACCCGCAGCGACGAGCGGCCGTAACGGTCGACCACCGCGCTCTTGCGCGCCAGCCAGCCCTCGTTGTCGGCCGACGAGCCGGGGCAGGCGGCGTGGAAGAGCAGCCGGCCGTTGCACCGGATCGCGATCGCCACAGGCAGATGCCCGGCCACCGCCGTCGTGCGCAGCGCCGAACCCAGCTCCCAGGCGGTCTGCTCGTCGAACGCGTCGAAGACGAGGCGCAGCTCCTCAGCCTCGAGCCGGTCGAGCAGGTCTCGTGACGTCATGGGCGGCCGCTCTGCGGCGTGGTGGTCATCCCGCCATCGTGCACCCGGGCCCGCCGGTACGAACCAGCGGAGCCGCCCACCCCGCCGGCGTGACCCGTCGCCCTACGGCGATGACACCGACGTGGTCAAGGTGACCAGCTCTCGGAACACCGCGGCCGCGATCGTCGCGAAGGAGCGCTCCTCACCCTCGTCGATCCACTGGGCGAAGGCCACGCCGAAGATCGTGATCCCCGACTCCGCCGCCAGGGTGGCTGCAGGCTCGGTGACTCCCCGGACCCGCAGCGCCCGGCCGACCACCTCGCCCAAGGTCCGGAGCTTGTGCTGCTCCCGCTCCTGCAGGGCCGGGTTCTGCTCGATCACGGTCTGCCGCATCCGGCTGTGGGAACGCCGCTCGTCCGCGAAGAAGCCGGCCGCCGACTGGACGCCGGCGGCCACCACCTCGAGCGGGGAGGCCTCAGTGGGGGCCGCCTCGACCCCCTCGAGGAAGATCCGGACGAGCTGGTCCTGACCGAAGAACAGCACCTCACGTTTGTCGCTGAAATGGCGGAAGAACGTGCGCTCGGTCAGCCCGACAGAGCCGGCGATCTCGGCGGTCGTCGTCTGGTCGAAGCCCTGGGTGGCGAACAGGTCGAGGGCGGCAGCCTGCAGCCGCTCCGTCGCTCCGGGTTGCCAGCGGGTCATGGCTTCACCCTAGTGATGACAGTGACTGACAGGGTGGGCTATGGTCATGTCAGTGACTAATATCAGTCACTGACATGACCTCGACCTCCGGCCACGCGGGAGGTAAAGAAGGGAGCGGCGCCATGCGCGTCTTCGTCACAGGAGCATCCGGCTGGAGCGGCTCGGCCGCGGTCGACGAACTCATGGCCGCCGGGCACGAGATCACCGGTCTGGCCCGCTCGGACCCGTCCGCGTCGGCCTTGGCCGCCAAGGGGGTCACCGTCCTGCGCGGTGACCTCGACGACCTCGACAGCCTCCGGGCCGGAGCGGCCTCGGCCGACGCGGTCCTGCACCTGGCCAACAAGCACGACTGGTCCGACCCCGCCGCCTCCAACGCCGCGGAGCGGTCGGCCGTGCAGACGCTCGGCGACGTGCTGGCCGGGTCGGACCGGCCGTTCCTGCTGGCTGCCGGCGTCGCCGGCCTCACCTCCGGACGCCCGGCAACCGAAGACGACCCGTCGCCGTTCCACGGCCCGGACTCCCCGCGGGGAGGCGCGGAGAACCTCGCGTTCGAGCTCGTCGACCGGGGGGTCCGCACCGTGAGCCTGCGGTTCGCGCCAACCGTCCACGGGATGGGCGACCACGGCTTCATCGCGGCCATCGCCCAGGTCGCCCGCGACAAGGGTTTCTCGGGGTACCCGGGCGACGGGCGGAACCGGTGGGCCGCTGTCCACCGCTCCGACGCGGCTCGCCTCGTGGTCCTCGGCCTGGACCGGGCGCCCGCCGGGAGCCGGCTGCACGCGGTCGCGGAAGAGGGCGTCCCCACCCGCGAGATCGCCGAGGCCATCGGCGCGGCCCTGCGGCTGCCGGTCTCCTCGGTGGACACGGCCGACGTGCCGGACCACTTCGGCTGGATCGGCGGGTTCTTCGCCATGGACCTCACGGCGACCAGCCGTCGGACGCGCGAGCTGCTCGGGTGGACGCCCTCCGGCCCCACGCTGTCCGAGGACCTGGCCGCGGGCGCATACGGGCTGGAGGCGCCGGCCTGAGCCCCCCGTCGAGCTCGGCTCAGCCCACCGCCCTCAGCCCATTCGCCCGGCAGGGGCTGATCGGATGTGCCGCCCCGACGGCGGCATGGTCGGGGGTCCCGACAGCAAGGCCGGGCGTCTCGGCACGCGCACGTCAGTCACCCGTTGCCGCGTACCGAGGAGTTCATGGCCGTGATCCACGCGTCGACGTCCGACCATTTCTGCTGCGCTCGGCGCAGGGTGTGCGGGTGTGGCGTGCTCAGGAACTGCCCGGCCTTGACGGACGCGACCGCGGCCGTGGCCACCGCCTGCGGAGACAACACGGCACCGCCTTCGGTGAGACGGTGACCACGGGCGGTCCTTTGAGAGCGGGCGTCCCGCCGCATCCGGGTGTCCACCGCCTCGGGGCACACGACGCACACCTGAATGCCCCGGTGTCCGTAGGTGATCGCCAGCCACTCGGAGAAGCCGAGGGCCGCATGCTTGGTCGCGGTATACGGGGCGGACTCGGGCGCAGAGAGTAAAGCGGCCGCCGAGACGACGTTGAGCAGCACGCCGCTGGACCGGGAGAGCATCCCGGGGACCACGGCCCGCGCGGCGCGGACGTGGGCCATGACATTGACCTCCCACGAGGCTTGCCAGGCCTCGTCAGACGCCTCCACCCCGCCTAGAGACATGACTCCGGCGTTGGAGCAGAAGATGTCGACGCGCCCAAACTCCCGTTCCGCGAGGGCGACGATCCGGTCGAGCTCCCCCGGCCGCGTCACGTCTGACTGCTCGGCGAGGAGCGTGGTCCTGTTGGCCGAGGTGTCCGATGTCTCCGAGGTCCCGTCGAGGGCACCGATATCCAGGTCGACGGCGACGATGCTGGCCACCCGCTCGTGGATGAGCGCGTCCACGAGAGCGCGACCGATGCCCTGCGCGGCACCCGTCACGATCGCCACCCGCCCCGGCAGGCGCCCGAGGTCGGAGCATCCCTCTGCAGCGCGGTCGCTTGTCCCGGCCAAGTTGCCCTGCGTAAGCAGTGCCTGAGCCTGTGTGGCTGTGGGTAGCGGTGGCCCGGAGAGCGCCTCACGCAGGCGGCGGAACTGGGCACGACTGCGGTCATCAGATGTCGCGTCCTCGGCGGCCTTCAATGTTTGCAGTACTTCCGGGGTCGGCTGCGGAAGTGGCAGCTCATCACCCATGACCGCGAAGCCTAGGGGTCGCCGACACTCACGTGATCGGACACATGGGCAGGTGGCCGGCTTCGCGAGGGCGTCACCCTGCCGAGCGCAGCCACGTTCCCAACGGCATCTGAGTGCTTCGGAGCGATGCTTCAGGTGGGGCGCACGGGCTGAACCGGACGTTCACCACCGTGGATCCCTCGGCTCCCTTGCCGTGTAGTCGGACTGGAACGCCGCCCGGGTCGTGGAACAACGGGATGCCGTCCGCCCAGGAGGATGGGGGCGATGTGGAGATCGACTTCGTCGATGAGCCCCTCCGGAGCAGTTGGCGGCCGATCGTCGGGGAGAACATCTCGACCGTTCTTTCCGTCCGCACCATCGAGAGCGATCTGCACGGCCTCTCCCAGGGACAGCTGAGAAGAGTGACGCCATCGGCGTGGCCTGTGTCCCCGGGGTGGTGGGTGAGCACGAAGATCGGTCCCCGCCACGATCCGCCGTACTGCCGCAGGTCGCCGATCGCGCTGTCGAAGCCCGCCCTGACGGCGAGGACGGCACCGGTGGTCGCCACATACCCCTCGCCAAGCCCGGGCGGGAGTTGACCGCGAGCCAGCTCATGTCGTGGTCGGGACTGCCGCCGTTGACAGCATGTGGCGAACCGGCTCCTGGGTCAGGGTGAGCACGTGGTTGACGTGCCGCCGAAGCTGTCGGCCCGGGCGCGGGTCTTCGCTACCGGACAGGGGCGTGAGACCGAAGCCACCGACGCTCACTCTGTCGCTGTCCAAGCGGCGGGTGACCGACCGGTCGGCGCTGATCGTGCAGGCCCGTTAACAGGGGCTCGGTCGACGTGGATGAGGACGCTGTGGCGTTCGTCGTCGCCGCCCTCACCCTCCCCCTCGGCGCGGCGATCCTCATCGGGCTCGCGCGTCCCAGGATCATTGACGTCCGCGCCCTGCTGGCCCGCTCCGTGGTCGCCGGCGTGGTCACGACCGCCTACACCGCGGCCTTCGTCGGGCTCTGGCCGCTCCTCGACTGCTTGGCGCGAGTGCTGCGACGCCGGCGACGCGGTACGCGAGGCCGGTGCTCCGCTGTGCTGCGGTCGGTGCGGAGTTCCGGTGGCCGTGTCCGCCGCCAACGAGCTACCCGGCATGGGCGCGGCTGTCGAGGTGGCGGCACCCTCACCGCCGCCGACCGGAGAGTGCTCGCGAACCTCCCTCTGTAACACCGGGACATCCCACGACGCGGGCGGTGAGCTGATGCTCGTCAGCGGCCGGCCCGCCTCAGGGGGGGCCTTCCGATGAGGGTGAGCGGTGGTCCCGGATAGGACGGACCTGAACCGCTCCGGCGCGGAAACCACTGTGGGCATGCGTGACTGAGCTCGGGGAGGCGAACGCGGAACGTCCCTCGCCGCGCAGGCGGAGCCCGTTCACCGGCACTCATCCCCGTCAGCGACGTCTGCAGCCAGGCGCTCGAGCCGGCTGCACGGAGATTTCCCACCAACCACGCGCACCACCCGTCGTCTATATCCGATAAATGCGGTACGCCGGATATTTGCCAAATTGGTGGCTTTGCCCGGCAACGTGTGCGACTCTCTGATCCTCCCGCGAGTGAGCGATGGTTGTCGCGGGGCTCTGGCCCGCCAGCAATGACGTGGCCCCCCTTTCTGTGCTGCCGGCCGGTCTGGTCGTCTGATTCTGCGCGAGTCGATGGGGTTCCAAGTGATCAAGAACGTGCTGCGGCTGACCGACGGCGGGGCGCTCCTCGTGTCTGGGAGACTCAAATGACTCCACGTCAGGTTGAAAACGCTCCCACCCGCGGCTACCCCCCGCGGCGGCGCGTGGGGATCGCGGTCGCATCCACGCTGGGGCTTCTCCTGTCTCTGGCCGGTGGGCTCTTCTTCGCGATCGACGCCCAGGCCGCCACCACCCCGGTGGGGTTGGGTACCGCCCAGACCTACTCGGTTCTGGCCGCTACAGCGGTGACGAACACGGGGAACACCAACCTGGTAGGGGACCTTGGACTCAGCCCCAGTGACGCCACGTCGATCACCGGGTTTCCGCCGGGCATCGTGTACGGCCAGACCCATGCCGCCGACGCAGTCGCGCTTCAGGCCCAGGCCGACCTCACCACCGCTTACGACAACGCGGCGAGTCGCCCGGCGAGCATTCTCCCGTCCGCGGAGCTGGCCAACCAGACTCTCGTGGACGGTGTCTACTCAGCCTCGGGGGCAGCGCTCAGCTTGAACGGGATCCTGACGCTGGATGGTGCGAATGACCCGAGCTCCACCTGGATCTTCCAAACCGATTCTACGCTGATCACCGGGACGGACAGCCATGTCGTCCTGATCAACGGCGCACAGGCGTGCAATGTCTACTGGAAGGTCACCAGCTCGGCGACGTTGGGCACGTCGTCCACCTTTACCGGTGCGATCCTCGCCCTGACCTCGATTACGGTCGCCCACGGGGCTGTGGTGGACGGTCAAGCGTTGGCACGAAATGCGGCGGTAACC
>JBDSYO010000005.1:0-2576 GCA_039925625.1 Lapillicoccus sp.
CCGAAGGTGAGAGATGTCGCGAACGAAGTACAGGCGGTGAGCCCGGAGACCGAGTCTTGGTCGGTGCCTGGAACGGGCCCACCGCCTGAGGTGCAGCTAGCTACGCACGTGGTTTCTCACGCATCTCGAACGTCTGGATCGTGTCACCGATCTGCAGGTCGTTGAACGAGCCGAGGTTGATACCGCACTCGAACCCTTCGCGGACCTCGGTGACGTCGTCCTTGAACCGGCGTAGGCCGGCGATCTCGACGTGCTCGCCGATGACCGTGCCGTTGCGAAGCACGCGCGCCTTGGCGCCACGGCGCATCTCGCCCGACCGGACGATCGAACCGGCGACGTTGCCGAACTTGCTCGACCGGAAGATCTCGCGGATCTCCGCCTCACCGAGGCGGGCCTCCTCGAACTCCGGCTTGAGCATGCCCTTCAGCGCGGCCTCGATCTCGTCGATGGCCTGGTAGATCACCGAGTAGTACCGGATCTCCACGCCCTCGCGGTCGGCCACGTCGGCGTTGTGACCCTCGGCGCGCACGTTGAACCCGATGATGATCGCGTCCGACGCCACGGCGAGGTTGATGTTGTTCAGCGTGATCGCACCGACACCGCGGTCGATGATCCGCAGGTCGACCTCGTCGCCCACGTCGATCTGCAGGAGAGCGTCCTCCAGTGCCTCGACCGAACCCGACGCGTCACCCTTGAGGATGAGGTTGAGGGTGTCGACCTTGCCCTGGGCGAGCGCCTCGTTGAGGTCCTCGAGCGAGATCCGCTTGCGGGCCTTGGCCAGCGAGGCCGCGCGGGACGCCGCCTCCTTGCGCTCCGCGATCTGACGCGCGGTGCGGTCGTCGGGCGCCACGAGGAACGTGTCGCCGGCGCCGGGCACCGAGGTCAGGCCGAGGACGAGGACCGGACGCGACGGGGTCGCCTCGGTGACCGTCGCGCCGTGCTCGTCGAGCATGGCCCGCACCCGGCCGTAGCCGGACCCGGCGACGATCGCGTCACCGACGTGGAGCGTGCCGGACTGCACGAGCACCGTCGCGACGGGGCCGCGGCCCTTGTCGAGGTGGGTCTCGATCGCGACACCGCGAGCGTCCTTGTTGGGGTTGGCCCGCAGGTCGAGCGCCGCGTCGGCGGTGAGCAGGACGGCCGCGAGGAGGTCGTCGATGTTCTCACCGGTGCGCGCCGAGACGTTGACGAACATCGTCTCGCCGCCGTACTCCTCCGCCACGAGGTTGTACTCGGTGAGCTGCTGACGCACCTTGTCGGGGTTGGCCCCCTCCTTGTCGATCTTGTTGACCGCCACGACGATCGGCACATCGGCCGCCTGGGCGTGGTTCAGCGCCTCGATCGTCTGCGGCATGACGCCGTCGTCGGCCGCCACCACGAGGATCGCGATGTCGGTGACCTTCGCACCACGGGCTCGCATGGCGGTGAACGCCTCGTGGCCCGGGGTGTCGATGAACGTGATCGGGCGCACGATGCCCTCGTGCTCGGTCTCGACCTGGTAGGCGCCGATGTGCTGGGTGATGCCGCCGGCCTCCCCCTCGGCCACCTTCGCGGACCGGATGGCGTCGAGCAGCTTGGTCTTTCCGTGGTCGACGTGACCCATGACGGTCACGACCGGCGGACGGGCCTCCAGCTGGTCGTCGCCCTCGGCCTCACGCTCGGCGTCGAGGTCGATGTTGAACTGCTCGAGCAGCTCGCGCTCCTCGTCCTCCGGGCTGACGACCTCGATCTTGAAGCCGAGCTCGGCACCGAGGAGGCGGAAGGTGTCCTCGTCGAGCGACTGGGTCGCCGTGGCCATCTCACCGAGGTGGAACAGCACGGTGACGAGCGACGCGGGGCTGGCGTTGATCTTGTCCGCGAAGTCGGTGAGGGACGCACCGCGGCGCATCCGCACCACCTGCGAGCCGTCACCGTGAGGCACCTGCACGCCACCGATGGTCGGGGCCTGCATCTGCTCGAACTCCTGGCGCTTGGCCCGCTTCGACTTGCGTCCGCGGACCGGACGGCCACCGCCGCGACCGAACGCACCGGGGGCGCTGCCACGGGGGCCGCCACCACCGGGACGACCGCCACCACCGGGACGGCCGGCGAAGCCGCCACCGCCGCCGGGGGCACCACCCGGGCCACCCGGTCGGCCGGGAGCACCCGGACGTCCGCCGGGACCACCCGGACGCGTACCGGGACGGCCGACCGCCGAGCGGTCGGGCATCATGCCCGGGCTCGGACGCGGACCACCGGGACGCGGACCGGCCGCACCGGGAGCACCCGGGCGGGGACCGGCCGCACCGGGGGCGCCGGTGCGGTTCTGCGGCCGGGGCATGCCCTGGCTGGGGGCGAAGGGGTTGTTGCCCGGGCGCGGTGCGCCCTCCCGGGCGGCGGGCGGACGGCCCATGCCCTGGCTGGGCGCGACGGGGTTGTTGCCCGGCCGCGGCTGGTTGGGCCGTGGCGCCGGGCGGGGGCCACCGCCGGCCGAGCCGGGAGCACCGGCGGGACGGCCACCGTCACGAGCCGCGACACCGGTGCCGCCCGGAGCGCCGGACGGACGGGCCGCCGGGCTGCTGGGGGCCGGAGCCGCC
>JBDSYO010000006.1:0-6653 GCA_039925625.1 Lapillicoccus sp.
CTTGAGCGGGATGTAGGTGGAGCTGCCGCCGTACATCCGCCGCCCGACCTGCCGCTTGGCGTACTGCACGGGGACCCGGCGCTGGGACTGCTCCACGAAGATGACCAGGGCCATGATGACGAAGCCCAGCAGGATGATGCCGAGGAAGACGTCCCAGCGACCGTCCTTCTGCTGGATCGCCCACAGCGACGTCGGGAACCCCGAGGCGATGGACGTGAAGATCAGCACGGACATGCCGTTGCCGATGCCCCGGTCGGTGAGCAGCTCGCCCATCCACATGATCAGGCCGGTGCCCGCCGTGAGCGTGAGCACCATGATGACGATCGTCGGCAGGGTCTGGTCGGTCATGATCTCGGTGCACGAGGGACCGAAGATCTGCTGCGGGTTGCGCGCGAAGGTGATGAGGGTCGAGCTCTGCAGCACCGCCAGCCCGATCGTCAGGTAGCGCGTGTACTGGGTCATCTTCGTCTGGCCGGCCTGACCCTCCTTCTTGAGGGCCTCGAACCGGGGGATGACGACGGTGAGCAGCTGCACGATGATGCTCGCCGTGATGTAGGGCATGATGCCCAGCGCGAAGATCGACAGCTGGAGCAGCGCCCCACCGCTGAACAGGTTGGCCAGACCGATGAACCCCGACTGGGGGTCGGCGGTGGCCAGGCAGTCACGGACCTTCGCATAGGCCACGCCCGGGGTCGGCACCGCGGTGCCGAGCCGGTACACGGCGATGATGAAGAGCGTGAACAGCAGCTTCTTGCGCAGGTCGGGCGTCTTGAACGCCCGAACGAAGGCCGAGAGCACTGATCCTCCTGGAACGACCCCGAACCCGTGCTCGGCAGCCGTGTTGCTGGTGATGCGGTGACGCGAGGTCAACCCGCGAAGACTACCCCGCGAGCGGGTGGCGACCCACCCATCCCGAGGTCTCCCGGTACGCGTGCGGCCGGCACCCGGGTCGGGTGCCGGCCGTGCGTGCGCGAACCGGACGGATCGCGTGGGCGCTCGTCAGAGCGTCGTCGCCGTCCCGCCTGCGGACTCGATCTTCTCCTTGGCGGAGCCGGAGAACTTGTGCACCGTGACGTTGACCTTGACGGTCAGCTCGCCACTGCCGAGCACCTTGACGACGTGGCCGTCGCGGACCGCACCCTTGGCGACGAGGTCGTCGACCGTGACGTCACCGCCGTCGGGGTAGAGCGCCGAGAGGCGGTCGAGGTTGACGACCTGGTACTCGGTGCGGAACGGGTTCTTGAAGCCGCGGAGCTTGGGCAGCCGCATGTGCAGGGGCATCTGTCCACCCTCGAACCGGGCGGGCACCTGGTAGCGGGCCTTGGTGCCCTTGGTGCCGCGACCGGCGGTCTTGCCCTTGGACCCCTCACCGCGACCGACCCGCGTACGCGCGGTCTTGGCTCCGGGGGCGGGGCGCAGGTGGTGGACCTTGAGGGTCGTGCCCTCGGCGGACCCACTCTGGTCGGGACGTGCGGCCGCGGCCGACTTCTTGGCAGTCTTCTCAGCCATCTGACTCACTCAACTTCCTCGACGGCGACGAGGTGCGTCACCGCGCGGACCATGCCCCGGATCTCCGGGCGGTCCTCCTTGACGACGACATCGCCGATGCGCTTGAGACCGAGGGTGCGCAGCGTCTCGCGATGGTTGCGCTTCCCGCCGATCTCCGAACGGGTCTGGGTCACCTTCAGGCGGGCCATCACGCACCCACTCCGGCGGCGGCCCGCTTCTCCGCGAGCCCGGCAGCCTGGGCCCGCAGCATCGCGGCGGGGGCCACGTCCTCGAGACGCAGGCCACGACGGGCGGCGACGGCCTCCGGACGCTCGAGACCCCGAAGGGCCGCGACCGTCGCGTGGACGATGTTGATGGCGTTTGAGCTGCCGAGCGACTTGCTGAGCACGTCGTGGATGCCCGCGCACTCGAGCACGGCGCGCACCGGGCCGCCGGCGATGACACCGGTACCGGGCGACGCGGGGCGCAGCATGACGACTCCGGCGGCGGCCTCACCCTGCACGGGGTGCGGGATGGTGCCCTGGATGCGCGGCACGGTGAAGAACGACTTCTTGGCCTCCTCGACACCCTTGGCGATCGCCGCGGGCACCTCCTTGGCCTTGCCGTAGCCGACACCCACGGTGCCGTCGCCGTCGCCGACGACGACGAGGGCCGTGAAGCTGAAGCGACGGCCACCCTTGACGACCTTGGCGACGCGGTTGATCGTCACGACGCGCTCGATGTACTGGCTCTTCTCGCCCTGGTCGCGGGAGTCGCGGCGGTCGCGACCGCCACCACGGCTGTCACGCCGGTCGTTGCGGTCGCCGGTGGCGCCGGTCCCGGTGCCGGCGGCACCGCCGATTCCGCCGGTGCCTCGACGCTGTGGTCCGGGCATCAGATGGTCCTCGTCTCAGAAGTCTCGTGCGTATGCGTGCGGTGGCTCACAGGGACAGCCCTCCCTCGCGCGCGCCGTCGGCGATCGCCGCGACCCGCCCGTGGTACTTGTTGCCGCCGCGGTCGAACACGACCGCCTCGACGCCGGCCTGCTTGGCGCGCTCGGCGAGCAGCTCGCCGACCCGCTTGGCCTTGGCCGTCTTGTCGCCGTCGAACGAGCGCAGGTCGGTCTCCATCGTCGACGCGAAGGCCAAGGTGCGGCCTAGGGTGTCGTCGACGACCTGGACGAAGAGGTGCCGGCTCGAGCGGGACACGACGAGGCGCGGACGCTCAGTGGTGCCGTTGATCCGCTTGCGACCACGGATCTGACGGCGCACCCGGGCGTCGGTCTTGCTCTTACCGCGCTTGATGATGCCGTTGATGCTGCGTGCTGATGACGCCATGGCTTACTTACCGGCCTTTCCGACCTTGCGGCGGATCGTCTCGCCCGCGTAGCGCACGCCCTTGCCCTTGTACGGGTCAGGCTTGCGCAGCTTGCGGATGTTCGCGGCGACCTCGCCCACCTGCTGCTTGTCGATGCCCTGGACCGAGAAGCGGGTCGGGTTCTCGACGACGAAGGAGATGCCCTTGGGGGCCTCCACGGTGATCGAGTGGCTGTAGCCCAGGGAGAACACGAGGTTCCCGGCCGTGTTGGCCACGCGGTACCCGGTGCCGTGGATCTCCATCTTCTTCTCGTAGCCCTCGGTGACCCCGAGGACCATGTTATGGATGAGCGAGCGGGTCAGGCCGTGGAGCGACCGCGAGCCACGCTCGTCGTCGGGCCGCGTCACCTGCACGACGCCGTCGTCACCGGTACCGACCGAGATCGGCTCGGGCACGACGAGCGCGAGCTCGCCTTTGGGGCCCTTGACCGTCACGGCCTGGCCCTGGATGGTCACGTCGACGCCCGAGGGCACCGGGACCGGAAGTCGTCCGATTCGCGACATGGCTGCTCTCCCTTACCAGACGTAGGCGAGGACTTCCCCACCTACGCCCTTCTTGGCGGCCTGCCGGTCGGTCAGCAGGCCGGTCGACGTGGAAATGATGGCCACACCGAGCCCGCCCAGGACCTTGGGGAGGTTGGTCGACTTCGCGTAGACCCGCAGCCCGGGCTTGGACACGCGACGCACTCCGGCGATGGAGCGCTCGCGGTTGGGCCCGTACTTGAGGTCGATGGTCAGCGTCTTGCCGACCTCGGCGTCCTCGACCTTCCAGGAGGCGATGTAGCCCTCGGCCTGGAGGATCTCGGCGATGTGGGACTTGAGCTTGGAGAACGGCATGGACACGTCGTCGTGGTGCGCCGAGTTGGCGTTCCGTACGCGGGTGAGCATGTCCGCAATCGGGTCGGTCATAACCATGTGGGCTTCAGGCCCTTCCTCACCGTGGTTTCACCGTGCATACCTCGTATGCGGGTGACCTTCGGTGTTTGTGATGAGTGGGGTGACTACCAGGAGGACTTGGTGACGCCGGGGAGCTCGCCGCGGTGGGCCATCTCCCGCAGGCAGATCCGGCACAGGCCGAACTTGCGGTAGACGGAGTGCGGGCGGCCGCAGCGCTGGCACCGGGTGTAGCCCCGGACCTTGAACTTCGGCTTCGCGTTCGCCTTGTTGACGAGGGCGGTCTTGGCCATCTGTCAGTTCTCCTTGAAGGGGAAGCCGAGCGCCTTGAGCAGGGCACGGCCTTCGTCGTCGGTGCGCGCGGTCGTGACCACGGTAATGTCCATGCCGCGGACCCGGTCGATGCGGTCCTGGTCGATCTCGTGGAACATCGACTGCTCCGTGAGGCCGAAGGTGTAGTTACCGTTGCCGTCGAACTGCTTCGGCGACAGGCCACGGAAGTCACGGATGCGCGGGAGGGCGATCGTCACGAGACGGTCGAGGAACTCCCACATCCGGTCGCCACGCAGCGTGGTGTGGGCGCCGATCGGCATCCCCTCACGCAGCTTGAACTGGGCGATGGACTTGCGCGCCTTGGTGACGATCGGCTTCTGGCCGGTGATCGCCCCGAGGTCGCGCACGGCGCCCTCGATGAGCTTGCTGTCCTTCGCCGCGTCGCCGACGCCCATGTTGACGACGACCTTGACGACGCCGGGCACCTGCATGACGTTGGCGAACGAGAACTGGTCCCGCAGGGCCGTCTTGATCTCGTCGTTGTAGCGCTGCTTGAGCCGCGGCACGGCCGTGGTCTCTGCGGCAGCGTCGGTCTCGCCCGCGGGGCGGGTGTCGGTCTGGGTCATGAGAGGTCCTTACCGGAGCGCACGGCGACCCGGACCCGGTGGGCCTTCTGCCGTCCGTCGCGCTCCACCATCTCGACGCGGGTCTTGATCCGCGTCGGCGTCTTCGTGTCGGGGTCGACGACCGCGACGTTGCTCACGTGGATCGGGGCCTCGGTGTGCACGAGCCCACCCGTGCGGGTGCCGCGAGCGGTCGCCCCCGCCTTGGTGTGCTTGGTGACCCGGTTGATGCCCTCGACCAGCACGCGCTGGCTGTCCGGGTACACCGCGATGACCTTGCCCTGCTTGCCCCGGTCGCCACCGTTCTTCTGGGCGCGACCGGAGATGACCTGGACGAGGTCACCCTTCTTGATCCGCATCGAGCGGCCTGTGGTCTTGTCCGGCATCACAGCACCTCCGGCGCGAGCGAGATGATCTTCATGAAGCGCTTCTCGCGCAGCTCACGGCCGACCGGGCCGAAGATGCGCGTGCCGCGCGGGTCGCCGTCGGCCTTGAGGATGACGGCGGCGTTCTCGTCGAACTTGATGTAGGACCCGTCGGGCCGGCGGCGCTCCTTGACGGTGCGCACGATGACGGCCTTGACGACGTCACCCTTCTTGACGTTGCCACCGGGGATCGCGTCCTTGACGGTCGCGACGATGGTGTCGCCGATGCCGGCGTACCGACGGCCCGAGCCACCGAGCACCCGGATGCAGAGGATCTCCTTGGCACCGGTGTTGTCGGCGACGCGCAGCCGCGACTCCTGCTGGATCACTTGGCCTTCTCCAGAATCTCCACGACGCGCCAGCGCTTCGTGGCCGACAGCGGGCGGGTCTCCATGATGAGGACTCGGTCGCCGACACCGGCCGCGTTGGCCTCGTCGTGCGCCTTGACCTTGCTGGTGCGCCGCAGGACCTTGCCGTAGAGCGCGTGCTTGACGCGGTCCTCGACCTCGACCACGACGGTCTTGTCCATCTTGTCGCTCACGACGTAGCCCTGGCGGGACTTGCGGTACTGCCGCTCGTCGGTCGCCTGCTGGTCCGCAGCGGTGGTGTTCTCGCTCATGCCTCGTCCTCGGCCTTCGTCTTCTTGGCCTTCTTCTCGGCCTTGTCAGCCTTATCGGCCTTCTCCGCCTTGGTGGCCTTCTTCTCGGCCTTGTCAGCCTTCTTGGCGCTGTCGGCGTCCACCGCGGGGGTCGACACCGGCGCGGCCGGCGGCATACCGATGCCGAGCTCGCGCTCGCGCATCTCGGTGTAGATGCGGGCGATGTCCTTGCGGACCGCACGCAGCCGGCCGTGGTTGTCCAGCTGGCCGGTGGCCGACTGGAACCGGAGGTTGAACAGCTCCTCCTTGGCCTTCTTCAGCTCGTCGACGAGGCGCTGGTCCTCGAGGCCGCGCAGGTCGTCGGACGCGAGGTCCTTGGTCCCGACTGCCATCAGATGTCACCACCTTCACGCCGAACGAAACGGCACTTCATGGGGAGCTTGTGCATCGCCAGCCGCATCGCCTCGCGGGCGATCGGCTCCGGCACACCGGACAGCTCGAACATCACCCGGCCCGGCTTGACGTTGGCGATCCACCACTCCGGCGAACCCTAACCCGAACCCATGCGGGTCTCGGCGGGCTTCTTGGTCAGGGGGCGGTCCGGGTAGATGTTGATCCAGACCTTCCCACCACGCTTCATGTAGCGGGTCATGGCGATACGAGCCGACTCGATCTGACGGTTCGTCACGTACGCCGGTTCGAGGGCCTGCAGGCCGTAGTCACCGAAGGCGATGCGCGTGCCACCGGTGGCAGCGCCCGAGCGACCCGGGTGGTGCTGTTTGCGGTGCTTGACTCGACGGGGGATCAACATGGTCAGGCCTGCTCGTTCTGGGCCGTCTGGACGCTGGCCGCAGCCTCGGGGGCCTGGCCAGCGACGGTCTCGGTGGTGTCGGCGCCCTGGGGAGCCGGGGTGGACTCGGGGGCGTCCCGGCGGGCGCGCATCGGGCGCTCGGCCCGGTCGGGTCCGTCGCGACGC
>JBDSYO010000007.1:0-5921 GCA_039925625.1 Lapillicoccus sp.
CCTGGGCGTCGTACGGGGCCGGGGAGCCGACCCTCCTGCTCATGCCGACGTGGACGATCGTCCCCTCCCGGGTATGGAAGGCACAGGTCGCGCACCTGGCGCGGCATACCCGGGTGGTGACGTTCGACGGCCGCGGGAGCGGTGCGTCGGGGCGGCCGGCCGGCGCGGCGGCCTACACCGACGAGCAGTACGCCGCCGACACCGTGGCCGTCATGGACGACGCCGGGGTGGACGCGGCCGTCCTCGTCTCGCTCTCCTGCGGCGGCTCGTGGTCGGTGCACGTGGCGGCCGGGCATCCGGACCGGGTCCTCGGGATCTTCGCGATCGCCCCGGCCTGCGGGTTCCATATCCCCTCGTTCCGCGACCACTACCCCTGGGACGTCCGGCTGGACCACACCCGCGGGTGGGCCAAGTACAACCGGTACAACTGGCTGGAGGGCGACTACGACGAGTTCCTCCGGTTCTTCTTCACGGAGATGTTCTCGGAGCCGCACTCGACCAAACAGATCGAGGACGCGGTCGCGTGGGGCCACGACATCGGTCCGCAGACCCTCGCCGACACGACCGCAGGACGCCTCGGCTGCGACGGGGTGGTGTGTGCGTCGATCGAGGGGCTCTGCGCCGGGGTCACCTGCCCGGTGGTCGTCCTGCACGGCACTGACGACCGGATCCGGCCGATCGCGTACGGCGAGCGCCTGGCCGAGCTGACCGGAGGCACGCTGATCCGCGTCGAGGGGGCGGGCCACGGCGCACCCGGCCGGGACCCGGTGCTCGTCAACCGCGAGATCATGACGTTCGCCCGCCGGTTCCGCCCCGCCGGCTCGCCTTCGCAGGAACGGCTGCTCCGGACCGGACGCTCCCCGACCAAGCGGATCCTCTACATCTCGTCGCCGATCGGTCTGGGCCACGCCGCGCGTGACGTCGCCATCGCGCGGGAGCTGCGCGAACGTTGTCCGGACGTGGAGATCGACTGGCTGGCGCAGGATCCCGTGACCCGGGTGCTGGAGCGGGCCGGCGAGCGGGTCCATCCGGCGTCGCGCCAGCTGGCCAACGAGTCGGCCCACATCGAGCACGAGTCGGGCGAGCACGACCTCCACGCGTTCCACGCCCTGCGCCGGATGGACGAGATCCTCGTCAGCAACTTCATGGTCTTCGACGACCTCGTCGAGCGCGAGCGGTACGACCTGGTCGTCGGCGACGAGGCGTGGGACGTCGACTACTTCCTGCACGAGAACCCCGGGCTGAAGCGGTCCGCGTACGCCTGGTTCACCGACTTCGTCGGCTGGCTCCCCATGCCCGACGGTGGCGAGGAGGAGGCGGCGCTCACCGCCGACTACAACGCCGAGATGCTGGGCCAGCGCGCGCGGCACCGTCGGCTGCGCGACCGCTCGATCTTCGTCGGCAACCCCGACGACATCGTCCCGGCCGCGTTCGGTCCGGGTCTGCCGGACATCCGCACCTGGACCGAGGCCAACTTCGACTTCACCGGCTACGTCACCGGGTTCGACCCCACGGCATACGCCGACCGGGACGCCATCCGCGCCCGCCTGGGGTACCGCCCGGACGAGCGGGTATGCCTGGTGACGGTGGGCGGCTCGGGCGTGGGCGGCGCGTTGTTGCGGCGCGTGCTCGACGCCGTGCCGATAGCCCGCCGGCTGGTCCCGGAGCTGCGGTTCACCGTCGTCACCGGACCGCGGATCGACCCCGCGTCGCTGCCCGACGTGCCGGGCGTGGAGCTGTTCGGCTACCGGCCCGACCTGCCCGAGCAGCTCGCCGCGTGCGACGTCGCCGTCGTGCAGGGCGGACTCACGACCTGCATGGAGCTGACGGCTCTCGGGCGCCCGTTCCTCTACCTGCCGCTGCGGCACCACTTCGAGCAGAACCTCCACGTGCGGCACCGGCTCGAGCGCTACGGGGCCGGCACCCATCTCGACTACGACCACGCGGTCGACCCCGGCGCGCTCGCCGCGGCGCTGGTCGGGGAGCTCGGCCGCGAGGTGGCCTATCGGCCGGTCGAGGCCGACGGCGCGCAGCGCGCCGCCACGCTGCTCGCCGACCTGCTCTGACCGGCCTGCTCTCACCGGCGTAACGGCTATGGCCATTCGGACGATCCGCGCATCCACCGCGACCGGGAGACTGGCGACCATGAGCGATCCCTGGGTGCTGCCTGAGGCGTCCCCCGAGGGCGCGCCCGCGGTCCCGGGCACCCCAGAGCGCTTCCCGATGGGCTCGGAGGCCGGCTGGCGGCCCGATCCCACCGTGCCGGGGCAGCTGCGGCTGTGGGACGGCAGGCACTGGACCGACCATGTCCGCTCGATCGAGGAGGAGGCGACCGGCCGTGACGGGTCGTCGCGCCCACTGGGCTCGATGCGCACCAACACCGCCGTCCGGGCGTGGGCCCTCATGGCCCAGCTCACCCTCGGCCTCTGGGTGGCGGTCTCGTGCGTCGCCATGCTCTGGCAGATCGCGACGTTCAACACCCTCGAGATCTGGAGCCTGCAGCCGGGCGACCTGCACGAGACCGAGGCCCGCGACCTCCTGCGCCAGATGATCCTCATCGTCGTGGCCCAGGTGCTCGTCCACGTCGTCAGCGTCGGTTTCCTCCTCGTGTGGATCGGGGTGGCCCGCGCCGACCGGCACATCAACCAGGCCCTCCTGCGCGGCTCCACGGCGGGCGCCGTCATCGGCTGGGTGATCCCCTTCCTGCGGGTGCGCATCTCCCGGCAGACCCTCACCGACCTGTGGCACGCCTCCAACCCCGCCCGCGCCGCCGACGGCCCGCGCACCGGGTCCCGAGCGACCCCGCCGCTCGTGCTGGCCTACTGGCTGTTGCGGTTCTTCGCCCCGCTGGTCGTCGTCGTCGTGCTCCTGCGCGCCCGCGACGCGATCGGCACGGTCGACCGGCTCCGTGACACGATCTTCGCGCTCATCCTGGGCACCGGCTTCCTCGTGGCCGCCACCGTGTGCCTCATCGTCGTCATCACGCGAGTGACCGACCAGCTTCGGGGGCGGGCGACCGCTCCCGATACCCGGGCCGCACCTCCCATCTCCGCGTCCTTCACGCGGGCCTGAGGGGTCGGTCCCCCGGGGGGCCGACGGCACGGCATACCAACGCAGGGGGAGGGTATGCCGTGCCGGACGGCGGTGGCTACGCCTGGGTCGCGAGCCCGAGGTCGGCGACCGACTTCTCCCGCATCTCGACCTTGCGGACCTTGCCGGTGACCGTCATGGGGAACTCGTCCACGATCGTGACGTAGCGGGGGATCTTGTAGTGCGCGAGCTTGCCCGTGGCGAAGGCTCGGACCGCCTCGGCGTCGAGGGCCTCGGCACCGTCGCGCAGCCGGATCCACGCGCACAGCTCCTCGCCGTACTTCTCGTCCGGGACCCCGATCACCTGGGCGTCGAGGATGTCCGGGTGGGTGTAGAGGAACTCCTCGATCTCGCGCGGGTAGACGTTCTCGCCACCCCGGATCACCATGTCCTTGATACGACCGGTGATCTGCACGTAGCCGGTGTCGTCCATCACGGCGATGTCACCGGTGTGCATCCACCCGTCGACGAGCACCTCGTTCGTCTTGTCCGGTTGCTCCCAGTAGCCGAGCATGACCGAGTAGCCCTTGGTGCAGAACTCTCCCGCCTCGCCGCGCGGCAGGGTCTCCCCGGTCACCGGGTCGACCACCTTGATCTCGAGGTGGGGACCTACGCGACCCACCGTGCCGACCTTCTGCTCGAAGGTGTCGTCGGTGCGGTTCTGGGTGGAGACCGGTGACGTCTCCGTCATGCCGTAGGCGATCGTCACCTCGGTGATCCCGGCGTCGATCAGCTTGGTCATCATCGTTGCAGGACAGGGCGATCCGGCCATGATCCCGGTCCGCACGGAGGACAGGTCGTATGCCGCGAAGTCCGGGAGCGACCACTCCGCGATGAACATCGTGGGCACGCCGTAGAGCGAGGTGCACTTCTCGTCGGCCGTCGCCTTGAGCGTCGCGGCCGGGTCGAAGCCTGGCGCGGGGATGACCATCGCAGCGCCGTGGGTGGTGCACGCGAGGTTGCCCATGACCATGCCGAAGCAGTGGTAGAAGGGCACCGGTATGCACACCCGGTCGACCTCGGTGTAGCGGCACAGCTCGCCGACGAAGTAGCCGTTGTTGAGGATGTTGCGGTGCGACAGGGTGGCGCCCTTGGGGAACCCGGTCGTGCCCGACGTGTACTGGATGTTGATGGCGTCCTTCGGGTCGAGACCCGCCTGCACCTGCGCCACCTGCTCGGACGTGACCTCGTCGGCACGGGCCAGCAGCGTGTCCCACGAGTCCTGCCCGAAGACGAACGAGTCCCGCACGTCAGGGCAGCTGCCCCGGACCTCCGCCAGCATCGCGACGTAGTCGCTGGTCTTGAACGACTCGGCCAGGAAGACCGCCGAGATGCCCGCCTGCTTGAGCACGAACTCCAGCTCGTGCGTCCGGTAGCTCGGGTTGATGTTCACGAGGATCGCGCCGATCTTGGCCGTGGCGTACTGCACGAGCGTCCACTGGGCGCTGTTGGGCGCCCAGATCCCGACGCGCTCCCCCTTGACCAGGCCGGTGGCGAGCAGCGCCCGAGCCAGCCGATCCACCTCCGACGCGAACTCGGCATAGGTCCACCTGATCCCCTGGGCCACGTCGACGAGGGCGTCGCGGTCCGCGAACCGCGCCACGGTCGCGTCGAGGTTGTCGGGGATGGTCTGCTCGAGGAGCGGGACGTCGGTCTCACCCGTGGCGTGCGACAGCATTGTCATGGTTGCCATCCCACTCCTCCCGACGCCGGACGACAACCCTGCGGGGGGACGGGTTCGGCCTACGGAAACCTGGTGTCGTCGAACGGTCGGCTACGGGTAGCCTCCCTCCGGACATGAACGCGACCCTCAAGGCCACCGAACTCGCTGCCGGCCACGGGGCACGAGCCCTCTTCACAGGGCTTGACCTCGTCGTGGGCGCAGGCGACGTCATCGGCCTCGTCGGTGCCAACGGTGCGGGCAAGTCAACGCTCCTGCGCCTGCTCGCAGGCGAGACCGAGCCCGAGGCCGGCTCGGTCACGCTGACGCCGGCCAGCGCGACCGTTGGGCACCTTCCCCAGGAACCAGAGCGCCGACCGGGCGAGACGGTGGCCGCCTTCCTGGCCAGACGCACCGGGGTGAGCCGCGCCGAGCACGCCATGAACGAGGCTGCCGAGGCGCTCGCCGACCCAGCGCCCGGCGCAGACGACCGGTATGCCGCGGCGTTGGAGACGTGGCTGGCCCTGGGTGGGGCGGACCTCGAGCAGCGCACCGCCACGACGATCGCCACGCTCGGCCCGGGCGTCGACCTCGAGATGCCGATGACGAGTCTGTCCGGTGGGCAGGCAGCCAGGGCGGGGCTCGCTGCCCTGTTGCTCTCGCGCTACGACGTGCTGCTGCTGGACGAGCCCACGAACGACCTCGATCTCGACGGCCTTGAGCGGCTCGAGCAGTTCGTGGCCGGACTGCGCAGCCCGGCGGTCATCATCAGTCACGACCGCGAGTTCCTGGCGCGCACCGTCACGCGGGTGGTCGAGCTCGACCTCGCACAGCAACAGGTGGGCGTCTACGAGGGTGGCTACGACAACTACCTCGCCGAGCGCGAGATCGCGCGCCGGCATGCGCGGGAGGACTACGAGGAGTACTCCGACACCCGCGGCAGGCTCGAGCAGCGTGCCGTCACGCAGCGCAACTGGATGGCCGTCGGCGTCCGGAACGCCCGACGCAAGAAGACCGACAACGACAAGTTCATCCCCGCCTTCCGGGCCGAGTCGGCCGAGAAGCAGGCGGCCAAGGCACGTCAGACCGAGCGGATGATCGAACGCCTCGAGGTGGTCGAGGAGCCGCGCAAGGAGTGGGACCTGCGGATGACGATCGCCGCTGCCCCGCG
>JBDSYO010000008.1:0-5047 GCA_039925625.1 Lapillicoccus sp.
AGAGCCTGGGGGGCCGCTACGTCACGGCCTCCGACGTCGGCACCTACGTGGCCGACATGGACGTCATCGCCGAGACGACCCGGTTCGCCACAGGCCGGTCGGAGGCGAAGGGCGGGGCCGGCGACTCGAGCGTGCTCACGGCCTACGGGGTGTTCCAGGGGATGCGGGCGGCGGCGGAGCAGGTCTGGGGGGAGCCGTCGCTGCGCGGCCACCGGGTCGGTATCGCGGGGGTCGGCAAGGTGGGGCACCGCCTGGCCGACCTGCTGGCGAGTGACGGCGCGACGCTCGCCGTCACCGATGTCGACGCGGCGGCCTGTGCGCGGGTCGCCGAGCGCCATCCCGGCACCGAGGTGCTGCCCGACACGCAGGCCCTCACGGGGCTGGACCTGGACGTGTATGCGCCGTGCGCGATGGGTGGGGCCCTGGACGACGCGACGGTGGGCCGGCTGAGGGCCCCGGTGGTCTGCGGCGCCGCCAACAACCAGCTCGTCCGCGAGGGGGTCGGAGGGTCGGCCGACCTGCTCCGTCAGCGCGGGATCCTCTACGCCCCTGACTTCGTCGTCAACAGCGGCGGCGTGATCCAGGTGGCCGACGAGCTGCACGGGTTCGACTTCGCGCGGGCCTACGCCCGCACCACACGCATCTACGACACGACGCGGAAGGTCCTGACACTCGCAGCCGACCGTTCCGTGACCCCCGCGGAGGCCGCCCGCCAGCTCGCCGAGGAGCGCATGGCCGCCGCGTCCCCCGGCGGGTTCTGGTTGCCAGGACGCGCGGCAGGCCGGTAGGTGGAACGTCGGCGGCTGGGGTAGCGTTAGGCCTACGAACACACACGATTCCCGGAGCCGCTCCGCAACGGTCGAGGACGCATGTCGCCCCCGACCCAAGTGATGCCGCCCCGGCATACCCATGAGGGGGTCACGCCATGGGGCGCGGCCGGGCGAAGGCCAAGCAGACCAAGGTCGCTCGGGAGCTGAAGTACTTCTCTCCCGACACGGATCTCAGCGCGCTTGAGCGAGAACTCCACGGTTCGACGACGACGTACACCCCGACGGAGCGCACCTCCGCCGTCGATGACGTCGGTGCCGAAGACGAGTACGGCGAGTATGGGAAGTGGGCCTCCGGTCAGCGGTAGCGCTGTCCGGACGGTTCGTTCTCGGTCGCTCGCGCCGCACGGGGCGTCCAGGCGGGTCTAGCCCGTCGGGTGCTCATCCACGACGAGCACGGCTCCTCCGTCGACGCCTTTGGCGCCGCTGATGATGTCCCCTACGCTCCGCCGGTCATCGTCGCGCGCGGTCACCTCGCCGAGCACCCAGGCCGCGATCCCCCGTGCCTGGCTGACCCGGACGGCCGCGTCGGCCTGAGCGGCCGGGAGGACGACCACGAAGCCGACCCCGAGGTTGAGGGTGCGCTCGAGGTCGGTGCGGGGAACCTTCCCCCACGCCTGCACGAGCGCGAAGACGGGCGGCGGCGGCCACGTGGCCCGGTGCACGGTGGCGAGGGTGCCGGCGGGCAGGACCCGGGCGAGGTTGGCGGCCAACCCACCCCCGGTGACATGGCTGAGGGCGTGCACGTCGAGACCCGGGCTGTGCACCAGGGCCAGCAGGTCGGCGGCATACACCCGGGTGGGCACGAGCAGCTCCTCGCCGAGGGTGCGGCCGAGCTCGTCGACGTGCTGCTCGAGGCGCAGGCCCGCGCTCGCGACGACCCGTCGCACGAGGGAGTAGCCGTTGGCGTGCAGGCCACTGGAGGCTAGGGCGACCACGACGTCACCGGGGACGACGCGCTGCGGCCCGAGCAGGTCGGCATACTCGACCACCCCCGTGGCGGCCCCGGCGATGTCGTACTCGTCCGGCTCGAGCAGCCCGGGGTGCTCGGCGGTCTCGCCGCCGACCAAAGCCACGCCGGCCTGGGCGCAGGCGCGGGCGATGCCGCCGACGATCTCGGCGATGCGCTCGGGCACGACCTTGCCGGTGGCGATGTAGTCGGTCATGAAGAGCGGCTCGGCCCCGCAGACGACGATGTCGTCGACGACCATGCCCACCAGGTCGAAGCCGATGGTGTCGTGCTTGTCGAGCGCCTGGGCGATGGCCACCTTGGTGCCGACCCCGTCGGTGGAGGTCGCGAGCACCGGGCGGGCCATCCGGGTGAGGACGCTCGCGTCGAAGAGGCCCGCGAAGCCCCCGAGCCCGCCGAGCACCTCGGGACGCTGGGCACGGCGGACCGACTCCTTCATCAGCTCGACGGCCTTGTCACCCGCCTCGACGTCGACCCCGGCCGCGGCGTAGGTGATCGGCTCGCTCACGCAGACGACCCTACCCAGATCCCGTTCGTGCTCTGGACCGCACCGGAATCCGTACCCTCACCGCACGAACCGCCGGGGGCGACGCCGGAGCTACGTGGACGGCACGTACTCCGGGACCACCCGGGTGCTCGTGACCGACCCGTCGCGGGCGACCTTGGTCGCCGTCACCGTGGCGGGCGCCTGGCCCTTCTCGACCCACGCCTGGATCGAGGACAGCCAGTCGACGGTGTCCTCGCCCGGGCCGCCGGTGCAGTGGTAGACGCCGGGCAGGAGGAAGAGGCGCATGAAGTCCTGCGTGACCTCACGCCCGCCGGACTTCGCCATGGCGTCGCGCACGTAGTTCACCGTGCCGCCGGGAGCGATGAGCGGGTCGGCCCAGCCGTGGTAGACGAGCAGCTTGCCGCCGGAGCGGTCGAAGGGCCGCAGGTCGGGGTTGTCGGCGTTGTAGGTCTGCGCCAGGGCCGTGAGCCGCTGCGCGTCGCGGTTGGGGTCGAAGTCGAACAGGGAGTATGCGGCGCCGGGGTCCTTGGGGAACGCCAGGTAGCGCAGGACCTCCTGGGCGTAGTTGCCGCCTCCAGAGAGGGCCGTGTCGGTGCCGATGGAGTAGCCAGGCCATCCCGCCTCTGACCCCCGCTCGAACCCGGCCGGGTAGAGCTGCCGGCCCCGGTCGTCGACGGGCGGGGCGTAGAAGGCGCGGGCGACCGCGACCTGCTCCGCGGTGAGGCACGTCGCGCCGTCCGTGCCGTCAGCACACTGGATCACCGCGGGGTCGACGGTGCAGGCGTCCGGGTTGCCGACGACGCCGTCGACCTTGCCGTCGGCGCCGTCGCAACGGGCGAGCACGGCGGCCGCGAGGACGCGAGCCTTGGCCTGCGTGAGGATGACGGTGCCGTCGGCCCGCCGGTTGACCGTCTCGATGTGTCCCTGGAAGAGCGTCGCGAGGTAGTTCTGGTAGAGCGCCGGAGCGCCCGCGACGATGCCGTCGAAGTCGTCGGGGTAGCGCTGAGCCTCCGACAGCGCCTGCCGCCCCCCGGTGCTGCAGCCCTGGAAGTACGAGTACGACGGCGCCCGCCCGTAGAACCGCTCGGTGAGGGCCTTGCCGGCCTGGGCGGTGACGTGCGGAGAGCGGTAGCCGAAGTCGATCTCGGCGCGGTGGTTGTCCAGCGCCCACGAACCGTCGCCCTGGGTGCCGGTGTGGCCGGAGTCCTCGGCGGCGACGGCGAAGCCTCGCGTCAGGGCCTGTCCGCAGGAGGCGATCGGCGCCGCGCCGCAGAAGCCACCGCACCCGGTCTGGAAGTAGCGACCGTTCCAGTCCGACGGCAGTCGAAGAGTGAAGTGGATGCCACCGATGGCGCCGGCGACCTCGCAGTAGCCGGCGGCGGTGCCGACGGCCGCCACGGTGGTCGCCGTCGTGACCTGCGCCGAGCCTCCCTGCACCGAGACGCTCTGCCCGACCAGCTGGCCGCACGGCAGCGGGGCCGGAGCCGGCCGCCCCGATCCGGCCTGGGCCGGCAGGGCCACCCCGAGCACGAGGAGGCCACTGACGAGGAGGGCGAACACCACCCTCGCGCGAGGGCCGAACCCGGCCCCGGTCGTCATCGTGCTGGCCCCGCGTGCCTGCTGCAGACTCGCTCCCGAAGGTCCGCCCTCCGGATCGACGCGGAGGGACCACGCCAGTGGATCGGCTGTGAGCGCCTGCCGTCAAGAGCCTGATTAGGGCTTCATGTAACGATATTCGCCCACGTTCCGCCCAGCGGCCCGAACCGGCAGGATCGGTTCGCTGAGAGGAACAGCAACGGTCTAGAAGCCCATGACGCCTCGGGCGAGCCGGGACACGGTATGCGTCGGCGCCCGACCCGGGGCCGGCGGCAGGAGCGCCGCCAGCACCTCGTCGACGAGCTCTGCGGGGAGGAGGTCGCCCGCGTTGCCCCGGAACTTGGTGGCCACCTCCGAGGTCGCGAGTGGCTGGTCGGGGTTGCCGCGCGCGGTGCGCACCCGGCCGGTGCCCTGGCGGCCGTCCTCGAGGTGGATGGTCACGGTGGCCGGTCGCTCCCGCGGCAGGGCCGCCGACATCGCCGGGTCCTCGACGAGCTCGACCCGACGGGCCAGCGCCGCGACCTCGGGTCGGGCCAGGCCGTCGGGGAGGAAGGTGCCGGCGTCGAGCGCTCCGTCGGTGAGGAACGCCGCCATCGCGTAGGGCAGCGAGAAGCGCGCCTGCATGTCCGACGACACGGCGGTCTCCGAGAGCGAGGCGGCGAAGGCGAAGGTCGACACCTCCACCCGCTCGACCCCCGTGGCCCCTTCGACGCCGAGGTCGGCGAGGGCCAGCCGTGCCGCGTCGAGAGCCGGGTGGATCCACCGCGCACAGGCGTACGGCTTGAGGTAGCTGTCGAGGATGGTCCAGCGGGTGCCGAGGTCACCGACGGCGAGGTCGTCGTCGAGGTCGGTGCAGACCGCGCCGTCGAACAGCCGGCGATAGGGCGTGTCGTCGCAGCGGGCCCCCCCGGCCACCCGCTCGGCCGCGAGCGCCCCGTAGTAGGAGCCCAGCCCGGTCCACGCGTTGCGGACGGTGCCACCGCGGACCGGGACGTCGAGCGTCGCGGCCAGCGGCAGGCACGACCCGAGGAGGTAGGCGTCGCCGAGGCGTTCGGGGGCCAGACCACCCAGGAGGGCGCTGGCGAGACCGGCCGCCCCAGGGCCGTGCACCCCGTGCGGATGCAGCCCGACGCGCAAGGACGACGC
>JBDSYO010000009.1:0-15289 GCA_039925625.1 Lapillicoccus sp.
GACCAGCTCGTCAACATCGCGGCCGACGGCACCCTGGAGCCGCGCGCGGCGTCGAAGTGGGAGCTCGCCTCGGACGCCAAGACCCTCACGCTCACTCTCGCCGACCAGAAGTGGTCCGACGGCAAGCCGTTCACGGCCGACGACGTGCTCTTCACCCTGAACCTCTACGTCAACCCCGCCGTCAAGTCGCCGATCGCCACCGTGCTCAAGCCGATCGCCGGTTGGGACGAGGTGCAGTCCGGCGCGGCGAAGGAGATGTCCGGGGTCACCAAGGTGGACGACCGGACGGTCAAGATCGCCTTGAAGACGCCCGACGTCGGGTTCATGTACACGTTGTTCGGCGCGACGATCTACCTGCTCCAGAAGGACACCATCGGCAAGGAGGACCCCGCCACGGTTGCGTCCTCCCCCATCTGGGTGACGCCCGGCAAGGTCCCCGGGCTCGGCCCGTTCACCCTGACCGCCTACTCCGCCGGGCAGCGCGCGGAGTTCACCCGTAACCCCAACTTCCGTAAGCCGGTCGCCTTCGAGAAGCTCAACGAGGTCCTCGTGACCCAGGACGTCGCCACGCAGCAGATGTCCTCCGGCGAGATGGACCTCACCCTCGTCGCCGCCACCGACGTCAAGACCGTCCAGGGCATGCAGGGCGTCAAGACCGCCAGCAACGAGGTGCCGGGCTTCGACCGCTACACGGTCAACCAGCGCAAGGAGTACCTCAAGAACCCCAAGGTGCGGCAGGGTCTGCTGACGGCCATCGACCGCACCAACATCATCTCGTCCGTGTATGCGGGGGCGGCCAAGCCGATCAACACCTCGTTCACGTCACCCAAGGTGAGCAAGGACGGGTTCAACGCGTACGCGTACGACCCGCAGAAGGCCAAGCAGCTGCTGACCGAGGGCGGCTGGGACTTCAACCAGGAGTTCGTCATCCGCGAGGTCAACAACAACGCCCAGCGCGCGGCGGTCGACCAGGTGGTTTTGAAGAACCTGCAGGACATCGGCGTCAAGGCCAGCATCAAGCCGGTCGACCAGGCCCAGCTCACCGACCTGCTGACCAAGGGCGACTACGACGCCCTGCTCTACGGCGGCGGCATCTACGTGGCCGACCCCGAGACGAACATCCCGATGATCACCTGCGCCAACGCCTATCCCAAGGGTGCCAACCTGCCGAACTACTGCAACCCGCAGGTGGACGCGCTGCTCGCCCAGGCGTCGACGACCATCGACGAGAAGCAGCGCAACCAGATCCTGACCGAGGCCGGCAAGCTGGAGAACGCCGACGTCTCGCACCTGTGGATCGCCCAGCCCACGCGGGTCTACGCGTACAGCCCCAAGATCACCGGCGGCATCCGCGGCGGGGACGGCATGGCCGCCGCCCTGATGTCCGTGCAGGACTGGACGGTGAAGTGACGACCGTCGTCTGAACCCCACTGCCGTCCCGGTCGGTCCTCCCCCCGACCGGGACGGCCCGGTATGCCGCGAGGAGCCCGAGACCCGCATGGTGCGTTACGTCCTGACCCGGTTCACCACGATGGTGCTGGTGCTGCTCGTGGTGTCGGGGGCGCTGTTCTCGCTGAGCCACGCCGCGCCGGGCGGACCCCTCGCCTCGCTGGTCCCGCCGGAGCTCATCGGGGACTCAGGGCCGCTCATCGAGGCCAAGACCAAGGAGTTCGGCCTCGACCAGCCGCTGCCGGTGCAGTACCTGCGCTGGGTCGGCCACATCGCGGCCGGTGACCTGGGGACGTCGTTCCAGTACAACCGGTCGGTGGCCTCCCTCATGGCGGAGCGGATCGTGCCGACCCTGGAGCTCATGGGCCTGGGGCTGCTGCTGGGCAACCTCCTGGCCCTGTTCCTCGGGATGGTCCAGGCCTCCCGCAAGGGCACGGTCGCGGACTACGGCATCGGTACGGTCTCGCTGGTGCTCATGTCGACGCCCGCGTTCTTCTTCGGCATGGTCGCGATCTACATCTTCTCGGCCCGGCTCGGCGTCCTGCCGTCGTCACAGATGAGTACGCCCGGTGACGGCACCGCGCTCGACCTCCTACGTCACCTCGTCCTGCCGGTGGGGGTGCTGGCCATCGTCCAGTGCGCGGTGATGACCCGCTACGTCCGCGTCGGCCTGCTCGAGGAGCTGTCCGGGGACTACGTCCGCACGGCCCTGGCCCAGGGCGCCACCCGGCGGCAGGCGCGCCGCAAGGCCCTGCGCAACACCCTCGGCCCGCTGGTCACCGTCGTCATGATCTCCGTGCCGACGCTGCTCGGTGGCGCCGTGGTGCTCGAAGCGGTGTTCTCCTGGCCCGGCATGGGCTCGCTGGTCCTGGCCGCCATCGACTTCCGCGACTACCCGATCATCCTGGCCTTCGGGATGATCGTCGCCCTGCTCGTCGTGCTCAGCAACTTCCTCGCCGACATCCTCCTGTCGGTCCTCGACCCGAGGGTGAGGTTGCAGTGAGCGAGCCTGCCATCACGAGCGCCGACAGCGCCGACGGTGCGGCTCGCGCCGCCCGCGCCGAGGTCACGGCCGCCGACACCGCGGCGGAGCGCTCGGGCGGCGGCGAGGCGACGCGCACACCGCGCAGCCCGTCGGAGCTCGCCCTGCGCCGCTTCTGGTCCAACCTCGGGGCCCGGGTGTCCGTGGTGGCCCTCCTCCTGATCATGCTGGCCGTCGCGGTCGGCCCCTTCCTGCTGGGCATCGACCCCGACGCCCAGAACCTCACCGCCAGCCGTCAGCCCCCGGGCAACGGGCACCTGCTGGGCACCGACCTGCTCGGTCGCGACGTCCTGGCCCGGCTGCTGGCCGGCGGGCGCGTCTCGATCCTTGTGGGCCTGGCCACCGCGGCGTCCGCGTTGGCCATCGGAACCGTCGTCGGCGTGGTCGCCGGCAGTGCCGGAGGCCGCCTCGACTCCCTCCTGATGCGCATCACCGACATCTTCATGGCGGTGCCGTCCCTGCTCGTCGTCATCGTCTGCGGCGGCATCCTGGGCCCGTCCATCGGGCTCCTCGTCGGCCTCATCGCCGCGTTCGCCTGGCCGACCTCGGCGCGCATCGCCCGCTCGGTCGTGCTCAGCGTGCGCGAGCTCGACTTCGTCAAGGCCGCCACGGCGGCGGGCACCCGCCGACCGACGATCATGCGGCGCCACCTGTTGCCGGCGGTCGTGCCGCAGGTCACCGTCAGTGGGGCGATGCTCGTCGCGACGGCGATCCTCTCCGAGGCGGCGCTGTCCTTCCTCGGTCTCGGCGTGGTCCCGCCGCAGGCGTCATGGGGCAACCTGCTTCAGAGCGCCCAGTCGTTCACCGTCATCTCGTCGATGCCGTGGCTCTGGCTCTCCCCGGGGCTGGCGATCATCCTCACCTCGGTGTCGGTCATCTTCATCGGCGACGGTATGCGCGACGCCCTCGACCCGAAGGCCAGCCGATGAGCCTGCTCGAGGTCCGTGACCTCAGCGTCGAGTTCGACACGCTCGACGGGCCCGTGCACGCGGTGCGCAACCTGTCCTACTCGCTCGAGTCGGGCGAGGCTCTGGGCATCGTCGGCGAGTCGGGCTCCGGTAAGACGGTGTCGGTGCTGACGCTCATGCGGCTGCTGCCCCCCAACGCCCGGGTCACCAGCGGCGAGGTCCTCCTCGACGGCACCGACGTGCTGCGGCTGTCCGAGCGCCAGATGCGGGCCGTGCGGGGCCGGCGGGTCAGCATGGTCTTCCAGGACCCGATGACCGCGCTCAACCCGGTCGAGCGGATCGGCACCCAGGTCGGCAACACCGTGTCGTACCACGACCGTTCGGCCAGCCGGCAGCAGGTTCGCCGCCGCGTCGTAGAGATCCTGGAGTCGGTCGGCGTCCCCGACGCCGCGCGGCGCGCCGACCAGTACCCGCACCAGTGGTCCGGCGGGATGCGGCAGCGGGCGGTCATCGCCATGGCCCTCATCAACGAGCCGGAGCTCATCGTCGCCGACGAGCCCACCACCGCCCTCGACGCGACCGTGCAGGCGCAGGTGCTCGACGTCCTGCGTCAGGCCCGGGCCGAGCGTGGGTGCTCCCTCATCCTCATCTCGCACGACCTCGGCGTGGTGCGCGAGGTGGCCGACGACGTCCTCGTCATGTACGCCGGCACGACCGCCGAGAACTGCGACCGGGAGACGATCTTCACCGATGCCCGTCACCCCTACACCCGCGCGCTGATCCGCGCCCGCCCGGGCTGGGGACCGCGTACGGAACGGCTGTTCACCATCGCCGGCCGTCCCCCCGACCTGCTCGGCGTCCCCCAGGGCTGCCCGTTCGAGCCCCGCTGCACCGAGTCGCACGGCCTGCCGGAATGCCGGACCACGGCGCCTCCCCCGTTGGACGTCGGTCCGCACCACGTCGCCGCGTGCCACCGGGCCCGCGAGCTCGACCACCTGGCCGAGCTCGAACCCGTGGCGTCCGACGGAGGAACGGCATGACGACCGAACCGGACGCGTCCAGCCGAGTGCTCGACGTGACCGACCTCAAGGTGCACATTCCGGTGCGGTTGGGTCTGCGCCGGGCGACGGTCAAGGCGGTCGACGGCGTGAGCTTCTCGGTCGACCGGGGCCGGACCTTGGGCGTCGTCGGCGAGTCGGGCTGCGGGAAGTCGACGACCGCCCGAGCCGTGATGCGGCTGGAGGAGCCGACGGGCGGCTCCGTCCGGTTGCTCGGCCAGGACATCACGCACCTGTCCGGCGAGGCGATGCGCCGGATGCGGCGGCACTGCCAGATGGTGTTCCAGGACCCCTACTCCGCCCTCAACCCCCGGCTGACGGTCGGTCAGATCGTCGCGGAGCCCATGCAGGCGCAGGGGGTGCCGCGCGAGGAGATCACCGCCCGGGTCGAGGAGCTGCTCGACCTCGTGGGGCTGCAGCCGCGCCACCGGTATGCCTTCCCGCACCAGTTCTCGGGCGGGCAGCGGCAGCGCATCGGTACGGCGCGCGCCCTCTCGACGCACCCCGAGGTGCTCATCCTCGACGAGCCGGTGTCGGCCCTCGACGTGTCGGTGCAGGCGCAGGTCGTCAACCTGTTCCGCGACCTGCAGGAGCAGTTCGACATGGGGATGATCTTCATCTCCCACGACCTGTCGGTCGTGCGGCACGTCTCGGATGACGTCGTCGTCATGTACCTCGGACAGATCGTCGAACGTGGTCCCGCCGAGGCGGTGCTCACCACGCCGCACCACCCCTACACCGAGGCGCTCATCTCAGCGGCGCCGGGCTACGACGACGGGGGGCATCGACGCGAGCGGATCGTCCTCACCGGCGAGGTCCCCTCTCCTGTCGACCCGCCCACCGGGTGCCGGTTCCGGTCCCGCTGCTGGAAGGCGACCGTCGAGTGCGAGCAGGAGCCCCCGCTCGCCGTGCCGGACGGTGGCAACCACGAGGTGGCGTGCTTCCACCCCAAGCTCTGACGGTCAGACCGCGGTCGACCGACCGGTCACGTGGGTCGTCAGCCGGCCGACGGGACCGAGATCCACCACCATGACGTCGCCCTCGGTGAGGAAGGTCCCCGTCGTCGCCCCAACCCCGGCCGGGGTGCCGGTGAGGATGAGGTCGCCGGGCTGCAGCGTGAACAGCCGCGACGCGAACGCCACCAGCTGCCGGCAGTCGTGGATCATGTCAGCCGTCGAGCCGTCCTGCTTGAGCTCGCCGTTCAGGGTCAGCCGCACCGGCAGGTCCTGCGGGTCGGGCACCTCGTCGGCGGTGATGATCCACGGGCCGATCGGCGCGGCGCCGTCGGACCACTTGCCCTCCAGCCAGTCGAAGAACCCGGCCCAGGCGTTGACGTCCCTGTCGTAGCCGAGCGCGAGCGAGCGCAGTGAGATGTCGTTGCTCGCCGCATACCCGAAGACGTGCTCCAAGGCCCGCTCCTCGGGGATCGCCCGGCCACCGGTACCGATGACGATGCAGAGCTCGGCCTCCCAGTCGGCGGCGGCGGAGATCTCGGGGATCTCGTAGGTCGCCCCGTCGCCGACCACCGACGTCGCCGGCTTCATGAAGAGCTTGGGCGAGACCCGGGTGGGGTCGACGCGCTCACCGCCGCCCTCGAGGATGTGCTCCTGGTAGTTGGTCGCTACGCAGAGCACCTTCGGCGGGGCGAGTAATGGCGCGAGGACGGTCAGGTCGGCCCAGGCGTACGTCGCGCCGGACGGCCCGTCGGCAGGCTCCTCCCCCGACACGACCGCGAGCAGGTCGCCGTCTCCGAGGTCCTCGACGCGGGCGTCGTCGTCGACGACTCGGCCGTGCCCCACCGTGCCGTCGGGTCGCCGGTAGGTGCTGAGGCGCATGGGTCTCCTTGCCAGATGGGCGGGTCGGCGTCGGTCTGCGGTCGGTCGGTCGTCGGTCAGCGGCGGGGCAGCGCGTCGCGGGCGACGAGCTCACGCACGGCGTCGCCGGCGGCGTCGACCGTGCGGTCGATGTCGGCCTCGGTGAAGGCGCCGGAGACGTGCATCCGCTTCATGGGGATCGGGAGCATGAGGAAGCCCCGGTCGATCATCGCCCGGTGGAAGGCGCGGCTCGCGGCGGCGTCGTTGGCCATGAGGTCGCGGTAGCCGTGCGCCTCGCCGGGGATGAAGTACGTCGTGAAGGTGCCGCCGAACCCCTGGATGCGTGCGGCGACGCCGGCGTCGTCGAAGACGCCCTGCAGCCCCGAGCGCACCCGCTGGCCGAGGGCGTGCGTACGCGTGTAGAACTCCGGGTGCGACGACAGGTAGTCGATGGTGGCGAGCCCGGCCGCACAGGCGACGGAGTTGCCGTTGAAGGTGCCCATGATGGCGACCTGGCCACCCCGGGCCGGCTCAGCCTCGCGCATCACGGTGGCCGACCCACCGACCCCGCTGACCGCGTACCCGTTGCCCATGGCCTTGCCGAAGGTCGTCAGGTCGGGCGTCACACCGGCGACGGACTGGAAGCCGCCGAGCGCGTGCCGGAAACCGGTGATGACCTCGTCGAAGATCAGGACGCTCCCCCGGGCTGCAGTCAGCTCGCGCAGGCCCTCGAGGTAGCCCTTGGCCGGCAGCAGGGCGCCGACGTTGTGCGGGATGGGCTCGACGATGACGCCCGCGATCTGGTCGGGGTGCTCGTCGAAGAGGGCCGTCAGCGACCCGAGGTCGTTGTACTCGGCGATCAGCGTGGCCTCGAGCGCATCCGGGAGGATGCCGGCCGACAGCGGGTCCATGCCGTAGGCGCGGTCGGGCGGGGAGATGACGTTGCGGGCCACGGCGTCCGACCAGCCGTGGAACCCGCCCTGCACCTTGACGAGCAGCCGCCGGCCGGTATGCGCGCGAGCGATGCGCACGGCGTACGCCACCGCCTCGCTGCCCGTGGTGACGGTGACCATTCGCTCGATGCCGGGGACGATGTCGACGACCGCCTCGGCGAGGCGGATCTCGAGTGTGCTGGTCCCCCAGCCGGTGAGGTCGGGCTCGGTGCGGATCGCGTCGATCACGGCGCCATCGACGACCGGGTCGTGGTGGCCGAGGAGGATCGCCCCGAACGCGGCGTGGTAGTCGAGATAGCGCTTGCCGTCGAGATCGGTGACGAACGCCCCGTCGGCCGCGGCGATCGTCAGCGGGTCACCGTTGGCGCGGGTCACGGAGTTGACCACGCCGGCGACGACGCGCTCGGCGCGGGCGGCCGTGTCGGTGCTGTCGGTGCTGTCGGTGCTGTCGGTGCTGCGGGTGGTGGTCTCAGCGGTCATGCGTCGGCTCCCTGCGGTCGGTAGGCGATGGCGTCGACCTCGATGCGCACGTCGGGGTGCCCGAAACCGACGACCACGGTGGTGCGGGCCGGGCGGTGGCCGCCGAACCGGTCCGCGTACAGCTCGTTGAACCGGCCGAACAGGCCAGCGTCGGAGATCCACGCGCCCACCTTGACGACGTCGGCGAGGCTCGCGCCCCCGGCGCGCAGGACCCCCTCGACGTTGTCCAGCGTCATGGCCACCTCGCGGTCGAAGTCGCCGCGGTAGACACTCCCGTCGGCCGCCGACGCGACCTGGCCGGAGACGAAGAGGAAGTCGCCGGCCCGCATCCCCGGGCTCAGTGGCACGGTGGGCGGCGGGAGGTCCTCGGGGAACACCGCGGTCATGGAGGGCTCCCGACGCTGGGTGGGTGGAGTGGGCCGGAGGCCGGTCCATGAGACGGAACGCCGTTTCAGGTCACACCCTAACTCGTCCGTCATCGGGGCGGGAAGGTTGACGTGAAATCCGGTTCCGTGTAGTCATGAACCCGTGCTGATCGACGTCCACACCCACGCCATGAACAGCTGTCACTGGGGCTCGGAGTGGGAGGAGCACTGGCAGCCCGTCTACGGGCACGACTGGGTCGACGTCACCCCAGAGGCCTATGACGCGGCGATGGTCGAGGGCGGCGTCGACCTGTCGTTCGTCTTCGGAGTGACCGCGCGCTACGCGGGTATGGACACGCCGAACGACCACATCGCCGAGTTCGTGCGCCGGTGCTCGAGCGACGTCATCGGGTTCATGGCCCTCGACCCGACCGACCCGGCCGCTCTGGAGCAGCTGCGCGACGGCGTGGCCCGCGGGTTGCGCGGCATCAAGTGCTACCCGGTGCTCGGCCTCTACGACATACGCGACGAGGCCCTCGACCCGTTCTACGAGGCGGCCACCGAGGCGGGACTGATCCTGCTGTGGCACATGGGCGCCTCGCCCTCACCGATCGGCAAGCTCGAGCTGTCGAACCCGCTGCTCGTCGACGAGGTCGCCCGCCGCCACCCGGGCCTGGTGCAGATCATCGCCCACCTCGGGCACCCCTGGCAGCGCGAGACGATGACCGTCGTGCGCAAGAACCGCCGGGTGTTCTCCGACATCTCCGCGCTCTGGGCGCGGCCCGCCGACGGCTACCGCGCCCTGGTCCGGGCGCAGGAGTGGGGCGTCGTCGACCGGCTGCTGTTCGGCTCCGACTACCCGATGTGGACGCCGAAGGAGGCGATCGACGGGCTGCGGGAGATCGCGGCCAACCGGATCGAGGGCATGCCCGCCGTGAGCAACGAGCTGCTCGACCACCTGCTCCACGGCGACCACCGCGAGCGGCTCGGCCTGTGAGGCCCGACCTCACCGAGCTGCCGACGCCCGCCCTCCTGCTCGACGTCGAGCGCTGCGAGGCCAACATCCGCCGGGCGGCGGAGACGTTCTCCGCCGAGGGTGTCGGCCTGCGCCCCCACATCAAGACGTCCAAGTGCCTCGAGGTGGTCACCCGGCAACGGGCGGCGGGGACGGCCGGCTTCACCTGTTCGACCCCGGCCGAGGTCGAGGCGCTGGGGTCCGCTGGGTTCACGGGGCTGCTGTGGGCGCATCAGCCGGTCGGTGCCGGCAAGGTCGCCTTCGCCGTCGACGCCACGACCCGCTGGGACGTCACCCTCATCGCCGACTCGCTCGCGGTGGCGCAACCTTTGTCGGCGGAGGCGGTCCGCCGCGGGGTGGAGGTGCGGCTCCTGCTCGACGTCGACACCGGTCAGCACCGCACGGGGGTCTCTCCGGACCAGGCCGTCGAGGTGGGTCGCGCGATCGACGCCCTGCCCGCGCTGCGGGTCGTCGGCGTGCTCACCCATGAGGGCCACCTCGGCGGCTACGGTGCCGACCGCTCGGGCCTGGAGACCGCGGGGCGCGGGGTCGGCTCGCTGCTGTCCGAGGTCGCGGCCCGGCTCCGGGAAGCCGGTGTCTCGGCCGACACCGTGTCGGTCGGGTCGACCCCAGGGATGACCACGGCGCCGTATGCGCCGGGCGTCACCGAGGGACGCCCAGGCACCTACGTCTACTTCGACGGGAACCAGGTCCGTCTCGGCAGCGCGTCGGTCGACCAGTGCGCGCTCACCGTGCTCGCCCGCGTGGTCTCCCGCCAACGGGAGGGTCACGCGATCATCGACGCCGGCCTCAAGGCGATGAGCTCCGACTCGGTGTCGGCGGAGGTCGGGGCCGGCCTCGTCTGCGCCGTCGACGCGACGCCACTGGCGGACGTGACGTTCCCGACCGCCAACGAGGAGCACGGGTTCCTCGCCGGCCCGGGCGTCGACCGGCTCGCGGTCGGCGAGCTGGTGCGGATCATCCCCCACCACGCGTGTGGCACGACCAACATGTGGAGCCGCCTCCATGCGGTGTCGGCGGACGCGATCGACATCTGGCCGATCGTCGCCCGCCACTGACCGAGGCCTCATGCCTCCCAGTCCCGCAGGAAGGCCTCGACCTTCGCGACCGGCATCTCGCAGGGCTTGAGCACGGTTCCCCCGGCGACCCGCCATACGTTGGCGCTCACCACGTCGGTGCCGCCCAGCTCGTCGGCGTAGAGACTCACCGACCGACCGCCGGTGTGCGTCGTGCGGGTCAGACCGTAGGCCCGACCGTCGACCTCCACCCGGGTCCAGCCCTCCGGTACCCGGTCGACCAGAGCCTGGAGCTCGTCGGGCTCATCACCCACTCGGCTCACAGGCCGTAGGCGACCCGGTGCCGCGGCTCGTAGAGCATCACCGGATCGGCGCCCGGGACCGCCACCATGACGGCCGACCCGAACCCTCGGTCCTGCGGCTCCCCGTCGATCACCGCACCGCGCTCGCGCAGCTCCCCCACGGTCGCGGCGATGTCGTCGCACATGAGGGTGAGGTCGTGGTGGCGCGGTGTCGTCCAGGTCTGCCCGCCTCGCTCGCTGGTCGTCGGATGCACGCCGACCTCGCTACGACCCGAGCGGAAGATCAGCCAGTCGTCAGCGCTAGTGCTGGCGCCCTCGTCCGCGACGAAGGGCCAACGCAGGACGTCGCGGAAGAACGCGCGCGTCGCCGGGGGGTCATCGGAGTAGATGAGGGTGTGGACGGCGGTGATCACATCTCAGCGTAGGCCCGGCGGTCACTCGGCCGGCCCGGTGCCGCGGGCCGCCCACGCGGTGGCGTCGAGGTCGAACGGCTCCGGGGGCAGCACCGCCCGGCACTGCTCACGGAGGGCGGCGAGGCCGCGCTCGTCGAGGGTCCGGGCGTAGTCCCCGGCCGGGCCGACCCCGAAGGTGAAGGGCTCCCACCACTCCTCGAAGGTGTCGAAGTGCTTCGTCACGGTGAGCCCGGTCTCCGTCACGTCCCGCAGACCCGCGCGCCGCAGCAGGTCCTCGAGGTCGCCCTCTTGCGCTCCGACCCGCCGGTCCTCGTTCGGGGCCGCCGGGTCGAGCGCGGCCGCCGCCGTCCAGAACGGGCTGAGCGGGCCCCGGCCGCCGCCGTGGTCCCAGACGCAGGCGGCCACCACCCCGCCGGACCGCGTGACGCGCACCATCTGCCCGACCCCGGCACCCGGGTCGGTCATGAACTGCACGACGAGCTGGGCGAGCACCGCGTCGAAGGAGGCGTCCGCGAAGGGGAGCTCCTCGGCGCCGGCGCGCTGCACGTCCACCCCGGGCAGCCGCTCCCGGGCGGCGGTGACGAACGGCTCCGACGGGTCGACCGCCGTCACACGGTGAACGCCGACACGCTGAACCAGCTCGACCGACAGCGCCCCGGGCCCACAGCCCACGTCCAGCACCCGCATACCGGACCCGTGGCCCACCCCGGCGAAGTCCGCGAAGGGCTCCGCCAGGGGGTCGGAGAACCGGCCCATGAACCGCTGGTACATCTCACCCGCGACGTCGAACGCCATGGCCCAGTGTCGCGCCCCGGGCGCGCACGTGGGGGCGGAACGAGCGGGGACTACAGGTTGATCATGTGGCCGGCGATGCCCTCGACCGCTTCCTTCATGGCCTCGCTGAGGGTGGGGTGGGCGAAGACGTTGCGCGCCACCTCGTCGGCGGTGAGGTCCCACTTCTGCGCCAGCGTCAGGGCCGGCAACAGCTCCGTGACCTCGGGTCCGATGAGGTGGGCGCCGAGCAGCTCATGGTGCTCGGCGTCGGCGACGATCTTGACGAACCCGACACCCTCCGCCATGCCGCGGGCCTTGCCGTTGGCAGAGAACGGGAACTGGGCGACCTTCACCTCGTGGCCGCGCTCCTTGGCCTGCGCCTCGGTGTAGCCGAACGACGCGATCTGGGGCTGGCAGAACGTCGCCCGCGGGATCATGTCGAAGTCGATCTCCACCGTCTCGGCGTCGGCGATGGTCTCGGCGGCGATGACCCCCATGGCCTCGGCGGTATGCGCCAGCATGAGCTTGGCGGTGACGTCACCGATGGCGTAGACCCCGGGGACGTTGGTGCGGCCGCGGGCGTCGACGGCGATGGCTTTGCGGTCGGTGAGCTCGACCCCGGTGTTCTCCAGGCCGTAGCCCTCGACCCGGGCCGCGAACCCGATGGCCTGCATGACCTTGTCGGCCTCGAGCACCGTCGAGTCACCGCCGGCCGCCGGGCTGACGGTCACCTTGACCGGTCCGTTGCCGGTCCCCGGGTCGTCGATCGACTCGACCTTCGTCGAGAGCAGGACCTTGACGCCGAGCTTCTTGTACTGCTTGAACAGCTCCTTGGACACGTCGGCGTCCTCGGTGGGCACCATTCGGTCGAGGAACTCGACGATGGTGACGTCGACGCCGAAGTTCTTCAGCACGTAGGCGAACTCGACGCCGATGGCGCCCGAGCCGGCGATGATGATCGAGCCCGGCAGCTGGTCGGTGAGGATCTGCTCCTCGTAGGTGACGACCCGCTCCGACAGCGAGGTGCCCGGGATGAGCCGGGTCGTCGCACCGGTGCCGATGATGAGGTTGTCGAACGTGATCGAGCGCACCGTCTCCTCGCGCGACCCCGTGGCCGGCTTGACGTCGAGCGACGTGGGGCTGGTGAGGTAGCCCCAGCCGTCGATCTCCTCGATCTTGTTCTTCTTCATCAGGTAGTGGACGCCCTTGGCGCTGGCGTCGGCGACCGACCGGCTGCGGGCGTGGGTCGGCCCGAAGGACATCGTCGCGTCGCCCTCGATGCCGAACGTCTTCTTCTCCGTGGTGATGATGTGGGCCAGCTCGGCGTTGCGGAGCAGGGCCTTGCTGGGGATGCAGCCGACGTTGAGGCATACCCCTCCCCAGTACTTGCCCTCGACGATGGCGACCTTCTTCCCGAGCTGGGCGGCGCGGATGGCCGCCACATACCCACCGGGACCGGCACCGAGGACCACCACGTCGTAATCAGCCATGGCCTCAGCCTATGTGGCGTCCACATGCCGCTCACATCACAGGTCGGCACACTCGGCGCGCAGAGCACGCGTCCAGGGGCGCCACGGGAGTACCTTCCCCTCCGGAGGCCGCACCGATGCGGCCCATGACCCCGACGTCCTCGACGTCAACGCGGAGGTACTCATGTCGAACGACGCCCCACCCGGCGCTCGACGCCACTACGACGCGCCGCCGGCCAACCGCGGCCTGCTGGCCGTGGCCGTCGTCCTGCTCGCCCTGCCCGTCATCGCCCTCATGCTCGTGAACACCTACGCGAAGAAGGAGCCCGTGCTCTGGGGGTTCCCCTTCTTCTTCTGGTACCAGTTCCTCTGGGTGTTCCTCTGCTCGGCCTGCACGTATGCCGCGTACGTCATCGTGCGCAAGGCCCGGCCGCACCGGCCGATGACGCACGACGGCACGGAGTTCCTCGACGCCACGGACGGGGAGGCCCGCCGATGAACACCGGAGTGAACGTCGTCGCGCTGATCGTCCTCGTCGTCCTGTTCGCCATGGTCGCCGTCATGGGCTTCTGGGCGTCCCGCTGGCGGCGCCCCCAGAGCATGGAGAGCCTCGACGAGTGGGGTCTCGGCGGCCGGAGCTTCGGCACCTGGGTCACCTGGTTCCTGCTCGGTGGCGACCTGTACACCGCGTACACCTTCGTCGCCGTCCCGGCTGCGATGTTCGGTGCCGGCGCGGTCAGCGGGTTCTTCGCGGTGCCCTACACGATCGTGCTCTACCCGATCATCTTCATCTTCATGTCGCGCCTGTGGTCGGTCAGCCACCGACACGGCTACGTCACCCCGGCCGACTTCGTGGGGGGCCGGCACGGTTCGCGCGGGCTGTCGCTCGCCATCGCCGTCACCGGCTTCGTCGCGACGATGCCCTACATCGCGCTGCAGCTCGTCGGCATCCAGGCCGTGCTCGAGGTCACCGGCGTGGGTGGGACGGGCAACATCATCGCCACCGACGCCCCACTGTTCGTCGCCTTCCTGATCCTCGCGCTCTACACCTACACCTCGGGACTGCGGGCGCCGGCGCTCATCGCGTTCGTCAAGGACATCCTCATCTACATCGTCATCGTCGTGGCGATCATCGTCCTGCCGTCGCGCTTCGGCGGCTGGGAGGCGATCTTCGGCGCGGCCGAGAAGAAGATGACCACCCCCAACGCGACGACCGGTGCCGTGCCCGGCGCGTTCATTCCCTCGGCCGCCCAGTTCTGGGCCTACGGGTCGCTCGCGCTCGGCTCAGCGATGGCGCTGTTCATGTACCCACACTCGATCACGGCGACGCTGTCGGCCAGGAGCCGCAACACGATCCGCCGCAACGCCGCCATCCTGCCGGCGTACAGCCTCGTGCTCGGCCTGCTGGCCCTGCTCGGGTGGGTGGCCATCGCCGCCGGTACCAAGCCCATCGGCCTCGACGGCAAGCCCAACAACCAGCTGGTCATCCCGCAGCTGTTCGAGGACACCTTCCCGGCGTGGTTCGCCGGCATCGCGTTCGCGGCCATCGCCATCGGCGCCCTGGTACCCGCGGCGATCATGTCGATCGCGGCGGCCAACACCTTCACCCGCAACATCTACAAGGAGTGGATCAACAAGGACGCCACCCCGCAGCAGGAGACCAAGGTCTCCAAGATCGCGTCGCTGCTCGTCAAGGCGTTCGCTCTGATCTTCGTCCTCACCATGGACAAGCAGAACGCCATCAACCTGCAGCTGCTCGGTGGCATCTGGATCCTCCAGACGTTCCCCTCCATCGTGTTCAGCCTCTACACCCGCTGGTTCCACCGGTGGGCGCTGCTCGCGGGCTGGGCGGTCGGGATGGTCTACGGCACCGTCGCGGCCTACAACGTCGCGAGTGCGGCGACCCCGCACTTCGGGGGGTCGCTCTCCGCTGTGCCGGTCTGGGGGCAGCTCGGCTACATCGCCATCACGGCGTTCGCGCTCAACGTCGCCGTCGCCGCGGTGCTCACGCTGGTCCTGCGCGCGACGAAGACACCGGCCGGGGTCGACTCGACGATCCCTGCCGACTACTTCGCCGACGAGGGCGACCCCAAGGTCAAGCCGGTGCCGACGGCCCCCGAGGACGCCGCCCCTGCCCGGGGGCACTGACCCGACCCGCACGACTCGCACGACTCGCACGACTCGCACGACTCGCACGACTCGCACGACAC
>JBDSYO010000010.1:0-2591 GCA_039925625.1 Lapillicoccus sp.
CGGCGTCGACGCCCAGCAGCGAGGCCTTGACGTCGGTGGCGTAGGCGACGACCCCGCCCCGGACGACGGCCGAGGCGCCCGGCGTGTCGACGAGGCGCGCGACCACCAGGCCCCCCGTCAGCGACTCGGCGCAGCCGACGGTCTCGCCGCGACGCACGAGACGGGCGACGAGGTCCCTCACCGGTCGCGGGCGGTCCGGCGGGCGGCGCGCGCGGCCGCGGTGCGCGCGCTGGTGGCGACCAGGCGCCGCGCCTGCAGCAGGTAGTCGGCCCCGGTGACGACGGTCACGACGAGAGCCGCGGCCAGGACCACGTAGGCGGCGGTGAGCCACACACCCCCACCCGGCAGGGACTCCAGCGGGAAGATGAGCAGCCCGACCCCGGCGGTCTGCAGCGCCGTCTTAGCCTTGCCGCCCCGGCCCGCCGGCATGACGCCGTGTCGGATGACGACGAAGCGCATGACGGTGATCCCGACCTCGCGCAGCAGGATGACGCCGGTCACCCACCAGGGCACGAGGCCGATGACCGACAGCCCGACGAGGGCCATGCCCATGAGCGCCTTGTCGGCGATGGGGTCGGCGACCTTGCCGAAGTCGGTGACCAGGCCCCGGCGCCGCGCGAGGTCGCCGTCGATGCTGTCGGTGACCATCGCGATGCTGAAGACCGCGAGCGCGGCGAGCCGGTAGCCCCAGACGTGGCCGCCCTCGGCCAGCAGCAGCCACCCGAAGACGGGTACGAGCAGGAAGCGACCCACGGTGAGGTAGTTGGGCAGGTTCCACGCGCTCGGTGCGCGCCGACCGACCGCGCGCGGGTCGCTCGGCGTCATCGCCGGCGCCCCACGAGGTCGACGCCGACGGTGTCGACGACGGTGACGGGGACGAGGTCGCCGACGCCGGGGACGGGCTCGCCAGCAGCGAGCAGGATGCTCGTGGTGCCGTCGACGTCGGGACCCTGGTATGCCGTGCGGCCGGTCACCTCGACCACGCCGTCCTCGGTGGTGACCTCCTCCACGAGCACCTCCACCCGCTCGCCGACGCGCTCCTCGGCGCGCCGGGCAGTCAGCTCCTCGACCAGCGCCGTCAACCGGTCGACGCGCTCGGCGACGACGACCTCGGGCAGCTTGCCGTCGAGCGTCTCCGCCTCGGTGCCGTCCTCGTCGGAGTAGCCGAAGACCCCCACCACATCGAGCCGCGCCGCGCTGAGGAACGCCTCGAGCTCGGCGACGTCGGCCTCGGTCTCCCCGGGGAAACCGACGATGACGTTGGTGCGCACGCCGGCCTGCGGGTCGCCGGCGCGCACCCGCCCGAGAAGGTCGAGGAAGGCCTCGCGGCTACCGAAGCGGCGCATCCGCCGCAGGAGCGGCTCGGAGGCGTGCTGGAACGAGATGTCGTAGTAGGGCACCACACCAGGGGTCTCGGCCATCGCCCGCAGCAGGCCGGGCCGGATCTCGGCGGGCTGCAGGTAAGAGACCCGCACCCGATCGATCCCGTCGACCGCCGCCAGCTCGGGCAGCAGCGACTCGAGCAGCGTGAGGTCGCCGAGGTCCTTGCCGTAGGACGTGGAGTTCTCACTGACGAGGAAGATCTCGCGCACCCCCTCGCCGGCCAGCCACCGCGCCTCGGCGAGCACCTCGGCCGGCCGCCGCGACAGGAAAGCCCCACGGAACATGGGGATGGCGCAGAACGAGCACCGCCGGTCGCAGCCGCTGGCGATCTTCAGCGGGGCCCAGGGCCGGTCGTCGAGCCGGGCCCGCACCACCGGAGGTCCGTACGCGTGGGACGGCGAGCCGCTCGGCTGGGCGTGACCGGGGGTCGAGACCCGGACGGCCTCCGCCGGCCGGGCGGCCGGGGTGAGCGGCAGCAGCCGGCGCCGGTCGGAGGGGGTGTGCGAGGGCACCGTGCCGCCGGCGAGCAGGGTGTGGAGATGGTCGGACATCGTCGCGTACGAGTCGAAGCCGAGCACGGCGTCGGCCTCGGGCAGCTGGGCGGCCAGCTGCTCGCCATAGCGCTCGGCGAGGCAGCCGACGGCGACGACCGCCTGGGTGCGGCCCGACTCCTTGAGGTCCGACGCCTCGAGCAGCGCGTCGATGGAGTCCTTCTTGGCCTGCTCGACGAACCCGCAGGTGTTGACCACGGCCACATCGGCGTCGGCCGCGTCGTCGACGAGCTCCCAGCCCTCCGAGCGGAGCCGGCCGGCCAGCTCCTCGGAGTCGACGTCGTTGCGCGTGCAGCCCAGCGTGACGAGGGCGACGCGACGACGCGGTGTGGCAGAGACCGTCACGGTCGGAGTCTACGGGGGTCGGCGGTGGCGCCCGGCCACGATCTGACGCGCGGTGGGCTAGGAACGCCGGCGCAGGGAGTGCATCTGCAGGCCGACGAGGCGGGCCACGATGAACGCCACGTACATCAGCCCGAGCACCTGCTCGATCATGACGAAGGAGCGGGCGTGCGGCATGACGGGCGTCACGTCCGAGAGCCCGGTCGAGGTGAGGGTCGTGAACGACAGGAACAGCAGCTCGAACCACGTGCGTGGCGCGTCGGGGTTGGCGTACGCGTTGAACGACATCGGCCACACGGTCTGCACGACCGAGTA
>JBDSYO010000011.1:0-4074 GCA_039925625.1 Lapillicoccus sp.
GCTCTCGCACGTCGGCAACAGCTCGGGCACCGGCACGACGATGTCCTCGAGCAGCGCGGTGGTGCCCTTCGGCCGGGCCCCGGCGACGGTGGCGTACAGGCCCTTCCTCGTATGCCAGAGCCGGGCCCGCGCGCTGGGGTCGGCGGTCAGTGATGTCGGCCCGTGCGCACCCACCCGATCGAGGGTCTCCTGGGCTGCCTCGGCCTGCCGGGCCACCTCCTCCACCGACGCGCCCTGGTACTCCAGCAGCAGCGCGGCGTGGTGGTTCACCTCGATTCGACGTAGGGCCTCATCGGCCGCCGGGTCGCGCTGGCCCACCCGCAGCGCCGCCGCATCGAGCAGCTCGATCGTCGCGGGCCGGGTCGAGACGAGGTCGGGCAGCGCCCCGGTCGCACCCGCGAGGTCGTCGAAGACGAGCAGACCGGTGACCGCGTGCGGGTTGAGCGGCACGGTGCGCATGACGACCGACGCGATGAAGCCGAGGGTCCCCTCGCTGCCGACGGCGAGGTGGGCGAGGATCTCGACCGGTGCCGTGTGGTCGAGAAAAGCGTTGAGGCTGTAGCCCATCGTGTTCTTCATGGCGAACAGGCGCTCGATGGTCAGCACCGACTCGGCGTCACCCCTGACCCGGTCGCGCAGCCGCGCCAGGCCCTCGTAGAGCCTGGGCTCGGCCGTGCGCAGCTGCTCGTCGGCGTCGGCAGCCGCCGAGTCGACGACCGTGCCGCTCGGCAGGACGAGCACGATGGAGTCGAGGGTCTGGTACGTGTTCGCCGTGGTGCCGCAGGACATCCCGCTCGAGTTGTTGGCCACGACCCCGCCCAGCGTGCAGGCGATCTCACTGGCCGGGTCGGGTCCGAGCTTGCGCCCGTAGGCCGCGAGCCGCATGTTGACCGACCGCACCGTGGCCCCCGGTCCGATGCGGACGCGCATACCCTCGTCGAGGATCTCGACCGAGCGGAAGTGCTTGCGGGTGTCGACGAGCAGGCCCGAGGTGCTCGCCTGCCCGCTGAGGCTCGTGCCGCCCGAACGGAACGTCAGGGGTACGCCCGAGGTCACCGACCGTGCGAACAGCCGGCCCACCTCGTCGGCGTCGACGGGGGTCGCCACCGCCAGCGGGGTCATCGCGTAGTGCGAGGCGTCGTGACCCATCCGCAACCGGTCGATGGCCCGCACCGAGAACCGGGCCGGGTCGGCCAGCGCCGAGGCCAGCTCCGTCGTCGCGCCGGTCGTGGTGGAGACCCGGACGGACGACGACAGCGTGGTGGTCACCTCCCCAGCATGCACCTGCCCGACGGTGCTCGGGTCAGCGCGCCGCGCCCGCTCAGCCGGTCCGCACCTCGTGCGGGTAGGCCTCGGCCCGCCCCTGGAAGGCCAGGATGGCGGGATTCTCGATGACGCCGTCCCGGATCTCGATGGCCCGGCGCACCCGGTCGTCGGCCGCCCAGGCCTCGGGGCCCCCCATGACCGTGTCGAGGAAGGGGATCAGGGCCTCGCTGATCTCCCACGTGGCGGAGTTCCAGAGGTAGGACGGGCTGTGGTCGACGGCGTAGTAGAGCACCTGGTCGCCGACGAAGAGGGTCGGCTCGGCGAACGTCGTGGGCCGGGCCCAGCTGAAGCCCATGCCCTCGTCGCAGGAGACGTCGACGATGACGGTGCCGCTCGCCAGGTGGTCGAGGTCGTCGTCGGTGAGAAACATCAGCGGGGCGTTGGGGTCCTGCAGGACGCAGTTGACGACGATGTCGTGCTCGCCCAGGAACTCGGCGAGCGCCACCTCCCCCTCGTCCGTCACCGCCTGGCTCACGTGGGCGACGTTCTCCTCGTTGTCGAAGTGGACGATGCGCACGGAGGGGATGGGCGACGCGACGGCAGCGACCTGGCGGTGGGTGAGAACATCGACGTCGCGCACCCCGAGGGCGTTGAGCGCCGTCACCGCGCCGCGGGCCGTGGCCCCGAAGCCGATGACCACAGCGCGCAGGCGCCGGCCGTAGTCACCGGTGAGGCCGGCGATCTGCAGCGCGTGCAGCACCGAGCAGTAGCCGGCCAGCTCGTTGTTCTTGTGGAACACGTGCAGCCCGAACGACCCGTCGTCCTTCCAGTGGTTCATCGCCTCGAAGGCGATGAGAGTGAGCCTCCGGTCGACGGCGGCCTGGGTCAGCTCCCGGTCCTGGACGCAGTGCGGCCACCCCCACAGCACCTGACCCTCGCGTAGGGACGCCACGTCGTCGAGCATCGGCTTGGGCTGGAGGATGACGTCGCACTCCGCGACCAGCTCCGCGCGGGTCCGGAACCCAGCGACCCACTCGGCCAGCTGCTCGTCCGCGAGGCCGAAGCTCGCGCCGTAGCCCGTCTCGAGCCACACCGACGGGCGGAGGGCCTCGGGGATCCGGTCGAGGTGCCGCGGATGCAACGGCAGCCGCCGTTCGTCCGGCTTGCGCGACGTCGCCATCACGCCGAGGGTCAGCGGGCTCACGTGGTTCCCTTCGCCGCGCCCCATGGCGTCCGTCGCCGGCGGCGGTCGGCCCGCCGGGGAGCGGTGCTCGGCGAGCGTACGCCGCCGTGCCGAGGGGGCGGGCCTACGCTGACGGCCGACGGCATGACGTCACGAGGTGCCGGGGCGTGCAGCGCAGGCCCGCCGGGACCCGGGACGGCTGCCCGACCCGTGAACGTCGTTGCGACCGAAGGAGATCTCGTATGCGTACCGCCATCGTCACCGGGGGGATGAGCGGCCTCGGGGCTGCGTGCGTCACCCGGCTGCGGGCCGACGGCCTGAACGTGGTCACCTTCGACCGCGCCGACGGGGCCGACCACGTGCTCGACGTATCGGCGGCCGACGAGGTCGCCGACGCGATGAGGGCGGTCGGGGTCGTCGATGTCCTCGTCAACAGCGCCGGTGTCGTCGGCCCCAACCGCCCCCTGTGGGAGGTGGACGCGGCCGACTGGCGGCGGACCTTCCAGGTCAACGTCGACGGAGTCTTCACCCTGTGCAAGGCGGTCGTGCCCGGCATGGTGGAGGCCGGCTGGGGTCGCATCGTCAACCTCGCCTCGATCGCCGGCAAGGACGGCAACCCCAACCTCAGCGCCTACTCGGCGTCCAAGGCGGCCGTCATCGCTCTCACCAAGTCGTTGGCCAAGGAGCTGGCCACGACGGGGGTCATCGTCAACAGCGTCGCCCCCGCCGTCTTCGAGACCCCGATGAACGCCGAGACGTCACCCGAGGTGCTCGACCGGCTCACCTCGCTCATCCCCATGCGCCGGCTGGGCCAGCCGCACGAGCTCGCTGCCCTCGTGTCGTGGCTCGTATCCGACGAGTGCAGCTTCTCTTCCGGGGCCTGCTACGACATCAGCGGCGGTCGCGCGACCTACTGAGCCCGCGCATACCCGCTCGGTCCGACCCGGCCGGTCCGGGTTGACACAGCGTCGAGCGGGTTGACGCAGGGTGCAGCGTGAGTCGAGCTGCTTGATGCTGCGTCAACCCGCTCGGGCCGGAGCCGGAACGATCGGTCAGAACTGCGCCGCCTCCGTGGACCCGGCCATGGCCAGGGTCTTGGACGTCGGGTTGAGGGCCGTCGTCACTGCGTCGAAGTAGCCGGTGCCGACCTCGTGCTGGTGGCGGATCGCGCTGTAGCCGCGGTGGATGTCGCCCAGCTCGGCCTCCTGCAGCTCGACGTAGGCCGTCATCCCCTCGTTGGCGTACCCGCGGGCGAGGGTGAACATCGAGTGGTTGAGCGCGTGGAAGCCGGCCAGGGTGATGAACTGGAACCGGTAGCCGAGCGCTGCCAGCTCGTCCTGGAACGTCGCGATCTCCCGGTCGCTGAGCGCGGCCTTCCAGTTGAACGACGGCGAGCAGTTGTACGCCAGCATCTTGCCGGGGAACTCCCGGTGCAGCTCCGTGGCGAACTCCCGCGCCAGCCCCAGGTCGGGCGTCCCCGTCTCGACCCAGATCAGGTCGGAGTAGGGGGCGTACGCCTTGGCTCGGGCCAGGACCGGCTCGATGCCGGACCGCACCCGGTAGAAGCCCTCGTCGGTGCGCTCACCGGTGAGGAAGGGCTCGTCGATCGGATCGACGTCGCTCGT
>JBDSYO010000012.1:0-3212 GCA_039925625.1 Lapillicoccus sp.
GTCGCCGCCGTCGTCGTCGTGGTCGCCGCGGGCATCGCCATCGCCGTGGCCCGCGGCTCAGGTTCGGCCTCGCCGGGAACCGACCCGGTGGCGGCCCCGTCGAGCGTCGCGACCGGGCCACCCGCCACCGCCACCGCGGCGCCCGGGGTCTCGGCGGCGACCGCCCCAGCCGCGCCGCCCGGGTCGCTGGCCCCGGGGGCGACCCTGCGCCCGGTCGAGGGTCCGGCGGTCCTCGCCCGCGCCCTCGCCGCGCCACCGGTCATCGACGGCAAGGGTGACGACTGGCCGGCGCTCTCGCCCGTCATCGCCGACCAGCTCGTCGTGGGCAACACCGCGACGGTCAAGGGCGTCTGGTCCCTGGGGTGGGACACCGACAACCTCTACCTGCTGGTCGACGTCGTCGACCCCGAGTCGACCCGTAGCAACGTCGACCGCCCGTCCCAGCTGTTCAAGGGTGACGGGGTCACCGTGCAGTTCGGCGCTCCCCAGGCTCCCGTCGACGGGATCAGCCTCACGCCGGGCGACGTCTCGTTGACCCTGGCGCCCACCGCGGACGGCCGAGCCGTCGCGGCGATCACCCTCGCCTCGGGCAGCCGGTTCGACGTCGACGCCGGGCGCACCATCACCGGGGTCACCGCGGCGGCGACCACGACGCCGACGGGTTACACGCTCGAGGCCAAGGTGCGGTGGTCGGTGATCCAGCAGCCGGACGCCCCGGGATTGCTCACTACCAAGTTCGAGGGCGCCCAGTTCGCCCTGAACCTCCTCGTCGAGGACGCCGACCCCAGCGCGGCGAGCACGACGGGCATCCGCAGCCGGGTCAGCAACAGCCGCTATGTCGCTGACCACACGACGAGCGACGGCAGCTACCGGCGCTACTGGGGCTCGCTCACCCTGCAGGGCTGACCGGCCCCGACTGGCACCGACTGGTTCGTGCTGGACGGCACCGGGATGCGGTGCGGTCCAGAGCACGACCGGGGGAGGCGGCGCGCAGGGCTCGTAGGCTCGCGGGCGTGCCGGGGCGTCGAGGGTGTCGAGGGTGACGCGGGGATGAGGCGGGAGATCCTGCGGCTCGCCGTCCCCGCGTTCCTCGCCCTCGTCGCCGAGCCGCTGTTCCTGCTCGCCGACTCGGCCATCGTCGGGCACCTGGGCACCGAGCCGCTCGCCGGGCTGGGTGTCGCGTCGGCCGTGCTGCTCACCGCGGCGGGCGTGTTCGTCTTCCTCGCCTACGGCACGACCAGCGTCGTGGCCCGCCGACTCGGGGCCGGCGACCTCCCTGGCGCGCTCGGCGCCGGCGTCGACGGCCTCTGGCTGGCCCTCGTCCTCGGCGCCGTCACGGCTCTCGGGGTGGCCGTCGGGGCGCCCGCCCTCTGTGCGGCCTTCGGGGCGTCGGCCGGGACGCAGGAGCAGGCCGCGACCTATCTGCGGATCTCGGCCCTCGGCATACCGGGCATGCTCGTCGTCCTGGGCGCGACCGGGCTGCTGCGGGGACTGCAGGACACGCGGACCCCGCTCGTCGTGGCCGTCGGCGGGTTCGGGATCAACATCGGTCTCAACCTGCTGCTGGTCTACGGCGTCGGCCTCGGGATCGCCGGCTCCGCGCTCGGGACCGTGGTGGCGCAGACGGGGATGGCCGCGGCCCTCGTCGTGCGCGTGGTGCGGCAGGCCCGGCCGCTCGGGGCGCCGATGCGACCGCATCCGGCCGGGGTCCTGCGGGCGGCCCTGGGCGGTCTGCCGCTGCTCGTGCGGACGCTCGCGCTGCGTGGGGTCATCGTCGTGACCACGGTCGTGGCCGCCCGCTACGGCGACGAGGCGCTCGCGGCCCATCAGGTCGTGGCGACGGTGTGGAGCGCCCTCGCCTTCTCCCTCGATGCGCTCGCCATCGCGGCCCAGGCCCTCACCGGCAAGGCCCTCGGCGCCGGCGACGCGGTGGGGGCCCGCGCCGCCGCGCGCACCATGGCCCGGTGGGGGCTCGGCGCCGGCGCGCTGACGGGGATCCTGCTCGTGCCGCTGGGTTCCATCATCGGCCGGGGCTTCAGCACCGACCCGGTGGTGGTCACGACAGCCGGGTGGACCTTCGCCGTGGTCGGCGTCGTGCAGTGGCTCGCGGGCTACGTCTTCGTCGTCGACGGGGTGCTCATGGGCGCCGGCGACACGGTCTGGCTGGCGGTCGCGATGGTCGTCGCCGCCGTGGTCTGGGCGCCGCTGGTGCTGTGGGCGACGGCCGGCGGGGCGGCGCTGCCGGGCTTCGGCGGCCAGCCGCTGGCCGGGCTGTGGGCCGCGTTCGGCGGCGGGTTCTTGGCGCTGCGCGCCGCGGGTCTGTGGTGGCGGTTCCGCAGCGACGGCTGGCTGGTCACCGGCGCCACCCGCTGAGCCGCATACCCTCGGCTCGTGCCGCTCGACATCCTCATCCCCTACTGGGGTGACCCGGCCCTCATGCGCCGCACCGTCGAGAGCGTGCTCGCCCAGACCAGCGACGACTGGCGGCTGACCGTCGTCGACGACGCCTACCCCGACCGGCAGGTCACCGAGTGGCTGGAGGCGATGACCGACCCGCGGGTGCGGTCGGTGCGGCACCCCGAGAACGTCGGGATCACCGCGAACTACCGACACTGCCTGGCGCTGGCCACCCACGAGCTCGTCGTCTTCCTCGGCTGCGACGACCTGCTGCTGCCCGACTACGTGGCCGTCGTCCTGGCGGCATACCGGCGCTTCCCCGAGGCGGCGATGGTCCAGCCGGGGGTGCGGGTGGTCGGTGCCGACGACGCGCCCGCGGGGAGCCTCGTCGACACCGTCAAGCAGCGGCTGCTGCGGCCCCGGGTGGTGGAGCCGACGTGGCTGTCGGGCGAGGCGCTCGCGGTGTCGCTGCTGCGCGGGAACTGGCTCTACTGGCCGTCGCTCGCGTTCCGGCGCGAGGCTGTGGAGGCGGTCGGGTTTCGCGACGCGCTGCCGATCATCCAGGACTTCGCCCTCGAGATCGACCTCGTGTGCCGCGGTGGCGGGCTGGTGGTCGAGCCCACGGTCTGCTTCCTCTACCGGCGGCACGCGTCGAGCGCGTCGGCGACCACGCTGACCGACGGCACCCGGTTCGCCGACGAGCGCAGCTACTACCGGCTGGCGGCGCGGCAGATGCGGGAGCGGGGCTGGCCGCGGGCCGAGCGGGCCGCCCGGGCCCGGCTCACGTCACGGGCGCATGCCGCGGCGCTGCTCCC
>JBDSYO010000013.1:0-8189 GCA_039925625.1 Lapillicoccus sp.
GGAGCCGTTCCGCTCGTCAGCGTCGGAGCGCTGAACCCCAACGGCACCGTCGCCCTGTTCTCCAACGACGGCGACTGGGTCAGCTGCCGCCGGCCCGGGGCCGCGGTCATCAGCACCTTCCCCACGACCTTCGACGGCGGGCTCGAGCCGCGCCGGCGCACCCGCCTCGGTGAGGACATCGACCCTGACGACTTCCAGGGCGGGTTCGGGTTGTGGAGCGGCACGTCGTTCTCCGCCCCCTATCTCGCGGGGCAGCTTGCCGACAGGATGTTCTCGGGGGGCACCCTGGACCGGATCGATGCCAAGAGCGCCGTCACCCGAGGGTGGCGGGCGGTCAAGGCCGAAGTGGGATGGAGTCGACCATGACCTCGTCGGACCTGCCGGTGGAGACACTGGCGAGCCGAGCCGGAGCCGCGTTCGCGGGCTACCAGGGGGGTGACCGGCTGCGGCTCTCCGAGCTCGTCGACCTGGTGACCCCGCTGCTCTGGCACACCGTCCGGGCCCAGCGCGTCGGGCACGACCAGGCCGAGGACGTCGTGCAGACGACGTGGCTACGGCTGGTGCACCACGCCGACAACATCCAGGACCCCCGCGCCGTGCTGGCGTGGCTCATCATCACCGCGAAGCGGGAGAGCTGGCGGGTCGTCAAGGACGCCCGCCGGGTGCAGTCGATGCCCGATACCGACGACGACACCGACCTGGCCGACACGACCATGGACGGCCCCGAGAGCGCGGCCCTGGCGTCGGTCGAGGGACGGGTCCTCTGGCGCCACATCGAGTCGCTGTCGGACCGCTGCAGGAGCCTGTTGCGGGTCGTGGCCTTCTCCGACCGCCCCGACTACGCCACGGTCGCCCAAGCCCTCGATATGCCGGTCGGCAGCATCGGCCCCACCCGCGGGCGCTGCCTCGCCAAGCTCCGCCTCCTGCTCGACGCCGACCCACACTGGGGGATCTCATGACCGACGACCAGTCCCGACAGCTCGCCGAGCTGGAGCGGCTCGAAGCCGAGCCCATCGACGACGGCGACCTGCGCGCCCTCGCCACCCTGCGCCGGGTCTACGAGGTCGGTGACCCCGTGCCGCCGAGCCTGCTCGACCGGGTGAAGTTCGCCATCACCCTCGACGACCTCGAGGCCGAGGTGGCCCGGCTGCAGCGCGAGTCCGTGCCCGAGCTGGCCGGCGCCCGCACCGACGACATCCTGCGGGCGCAGACCGTGACGTTCACGAGCGAGACCCTCACGACGATGGTGACGATCACCCCGCTGCAGGGCGGCGGGGTCCGGGTGGACGGCTGGGCCACGCCCGGGGCGCTGCTCGACGTCGAGCTGCGCATCGGCGACGTCACCCTGCGCACCACGGCCGACGAGGACGGGCGCTTCGTGTTCGAGCAGGTCGCTCACGGCCTCGCCCAGCTCGTCTTGCGGCAGAATGGCGGAGGAACGGGCGATCACCCGGTGATCACACCCGCCATCGAGATCTGACGGAGGTCCTCTCACGGCAGCGGCACGCTCGCTCGAGCAGATCGAGAAGCTACGCGGTGCCGCGCGGGACGCCAACAGCCGGGGGCGTCCGGCGCGCGGCGCGGCCATCGTGGCGCGGGCGCTGCATCAGCTCGACCTGCTGGACCTGGCACCTCAGCGTCGGGGCGGCCCTGAGGCGGGGGCGCGGCTCGAGCTCGCCGGACCCGGCGAGGAGGACCCGCGGCTGCACCTCCGCGCACGGCTGCTCATCACGCTGGCCTTCTCCGAGTTCGAGGTCCACGGCCTCGACCGGGGTCAGGTCGCCCTCGACGCCGCGATGGTGGCGGCCGAGGCCAGCGGCGGCCTCGACGCGGTCGCCCTGGTGCACGACCTCCGGGGGCTGCTCCTCGTCCGCAGCGGGCGGACGGCCGCGTCCCTGCCGGAGTTCGACGCCGCTATCGAGCTCGTCGAGCACCTCGCCGCGGCCGAGCGCCCCTCGGTCTTCCTCAACCGTGGCAGCGTCCACCTCTACTCGCGCAACCTCGCCGCCGCCCGGCAGGATCTCCAGCACTGCGCGGAGCTCGCGGCCGGCCTCGGCCTCACGCGCCTGGAGTCCAAGGCGATGCACAACCTCGGGTATGCCGAGTACCTCGCCGGCAACCTGCCGCTCGCCCTGACCATCCTCGCCGAGGCTCACGCCCTCGACATCGACGTGTCGAGGGCAGGTCTGCTCGACCGGGCCCGGGTCCTCATGGAGGCCGGCCTGCTCGACGAGGCGGAGGAGGCGCTGGCCGAGGTGAGCGTGATCCTGCGTCGGTCGCGGGCCAACCAGGACCGGGCGGAGGCGCAGCTGGTCCGGGCGGAGGTCGCCCTCCTCCAGGGCAACTGGGAGCTGGCCAAGGCTCACTCGGGGCGGGCCCGCCGCGACTTCCGGCGGCGTCAGAGCGTCGGCTGGCAGGCGCGGGCCGACCTCACCCGCTGGCAGGCCTACCTCGACGCCAAGGGCGGTCCGGCCCGGGTGGCCCGGGAGATCCAGGCCGCAGCGGTGGGTGACGCGGACGGACCGCCCCGCTACGACTACCAGGGTGACCGCGAGGTCTCGCTCATCGCCGCTGAGGCGCAGCTCGCCCTCGGTCACGTCGACGAGGCGGTCAGCCTGCTCCACGGTGTCTCGCGGCGGTCCACCACGGACCCGCTGAGTGAGCGCCTCCACCAGCACCTGGTCCGGGCGGGGGTGGCGCGGGCGGCCGGCAACCTGCCGGCGGCGCGGCGGGAGCTGCGTACGGGGCTCTCGACGCTGGCCGCCCGGCAGGCCCGCCACCACAGTCTCGACCTGCGCACGGCGATGGCCGTGCACGGCAACCGGCTGGCCGAGCTCGACCTGCGGATCGCCCTGGCGTCACAGTCGCCGCGCACGGTCTTCGACTCGCTCGAACGGTGGCGGGCGATGTCGCACCGTCGTACGGCGGTGACGCCACCGCGCGACCCCGAGCTCGCCGACCTGGTGTCCCGTCTGAGGATCGCCGCCGAGGACATCCGGGGCGCCGCGCCGGGTGTCTCGGTGGAGCACCTCCGGCGCCGGCAACGGGCGCTCGAGCGCGAGAACCGCGAGCGCGAGTGGACCCTGCAGGGTGAGGGCCGGGCGGAACGCTCCGTCACCCTGACCGAGCTGCGGCCGTCGCTGCAGGAGCGCGCGACCGACGTCGTGTCCTACTTCGTCCTCGACCATCGGCTCGGTGCGGTCAGCGTGCGGGACGGACGCGCCGCGGTCATCACCCTCGGCGCGTGGGCCGACGTCGCCTCGCTCATGGCCCGCGTGCGCGCCGATGTGGACGCGCTCGCCGGTCGGATGCTCCCCGACGCGCTGCGGCGGGCCATCTCGGCCTCCCTCGCCCACGACCTCGACAAGCTCGACCGCCTGCTGCTGCCCGACCCGGTCGGCAGCAGCGCCAACCTCCTCATCGTCCCGTCGCGCACTCTGGGCACCGCGCCCTGGTCGCTCCTCCCCCGCCGGGTGGGGCGCCCGACCACCGTCGCCCTCTCCGGCACCGGCTGGCGTCGCGGCCTGTCCGCGCCCGTGCCCTCACCCCGGGTGGCGGCCATGGCCGGCCCCGGGCTGCAGCTGTCGGGGCCGGAGGTCGAGGGGGTCGCAGCCAGCTGGGCCGGCGGGACCGCCACAGACAGCACGAGCGGCAGCGCAGCGGGTCTGGCGCAGGCCCTGGTCGGCAACGACCTCGTCCACATCGCCGCGCACGGCCAGCACAACCACGACAACCCGCTGTTCTCCAGCATCCGCATGGCCGACGGGCCGCTCTACGCCTACGACATCCCGCCGGACGAGCTCGTCGCCGGGCACGTCGTGCTGTCCGCCTGCGACCTGGGGCTCACCACGCCGCGAACGGGCGGAGAGGTCCTCGGCCTGACGGCCGCGCTGCTCGGCATCGGCGCGCGCAGCGTCGTCAGCTCCGTGTCGCGGGTCGACGACACGACCGCCTACGAGACGATGCTGCGCTACCACCGGCTGCTCGCCGACGGGTTCGACTCACCCACCGCGCTGGCCGAGGCCCTCGACGGAGATGTCGACCATCCGGCGCCGTTCGTCTGCTTCGGGTCGCCATGGAGGGCCGACCCGGGCTGAGAGCCCCTGAGAACCGCTCAGATCCAGATGGCGGGGTGCTCGTCGAGCAGCTCCTCCGGCGTCAGGCCGGGGATGGGCTCGCGGATCTGGGCGGGGATGCCGACGGCGACCGCCCCGTTGGGCACGTCCTTGGTGACGACGGAGTTGGCCCCGATCTGGCTGTCGTCGCCGAGGGTGATGTCGCCGAGGACGCGAGCGCCCGTGCCGATCGTGACGCGGTTGCCGACGGTGGGGTGCCGCTTCACGCGCGCCAGCGAACGGCCACCGAGCGTGACGTCGTGGTAGATCATCACGTCGTCGCCGACCACGGCGGTCTCGCCGATGACGACGCCCATGCCGTGGTCGATGAAGAACCGCCGCCCGATCGTGGCGCCGGGATGGATCTCCACCCCGGTGAGGGTGCGCGTGGCGTTCGACAGCAGCCGGGCCGGGAGCCGGTATGCCGGTTTCTGCCAGAGTGAGTGCGCGAGCCGATGGGACCACACGGCGTGCAGGCCCGGGGAGGCGAGCACCGTCTCCAGCCGGGACTGCGCCGCGGGGTCCCGAGCCATGGCCGCGTCGACGTCCTCGAGCAGCGTCGCGACCACGCCGGAGCGCGCCGCCGCGACCCGGCGCCCCAGTCCCCCGGGGAGGCGCCGGGCGCGGCGCGGCTCAGGCTTGACGTGCATACGTCAGTCGACCAGGCCCTCGAACAGGATTGTCGAGAGGTAGCGCTCGCCGAAGCTCGGGATGATGACGACGATGGTCTTGCCCGCGTTGGCGGGCCGCTGGGCGACCTCGACGGCGGCAGCCAGCGCAGCGCCGGAGGACAGCCCGACGAGCAAGCCCTCCTCGGTGGCGGCGCGGCGGGCCCAGACAACGGAGGTCTCGGCGTCGACGTCGATGACCTCGTCGTAGACCTCGCGGTCGAGGATCTCGGGCACGAAGTTGGCGCCGATCCCCTGGATCTTGTGCGGGCCGGGCTTGCCGCCGTTGAGGATCGGCGACTCCTTGGGCTCGACCGCGATGATCTGCACGCTCGGCTTGCGGGACTTCAGCACCTGGCCGACCCCCGTGATGGTGCCCCCGGTGCCGATGCCGGCGACGACGATGTCGACCTCGCCGTCGGTGTCCTTCCAGATCTCCTCCGCCGTGGTCTTGCGGTGGATCTCTGGGTTGGCCTCGTTGGCGAACTGGCGAGCCAAGATCGCTCCGGGCCGCCCCGCTGCGACCTCCTCGGACTTGTCGACCGCACCCTTCATGCCCAGCGCGGGATCGGTGAGGACGAGCTCAGCGCCGAACGCGCGCAGCAGGGCGCGGCGCTCCTTGGACATCGACTCGGGCATCGTGAGGACGACCTTGTAGCCGCGGGCCGCACCGACCATGGCCAGGGCGATGCCGGTGTTGCCGGACGTCGCCTCGACGATGGTGCCGCCGGGCTTGAGCTCGCCTGAGGCCTCCGCGGCGTCGACGATGGCCACGCCGATGCGGTCCTTCACGGAGCTGGCCGGGTTGTAGAACTCCAGCTTGGCCGCGACGGTCGCCTGCGCCCCGTCGGTGATCCGGTTGAGCCGCACGAGGGGGGTGTTGCCGATCAGTGCGGTGACGTCGTCGTAGATGGGCACGGGAGGCTCTGCCTTTGCGGTCGGGGATGGACTCGGTTTCGAGAACTCACATCTCGTTATACATATTCCAAGACGAGGTTATCTCTTGGCAAGTTCGTCTCGGGCCGGATCGGCGGATGGGGACTAGGGTTGTCGGTCATGGGAAAGCTCTCGTTCGTCGTCGGAGCCGGTGTCGGTTACGTGCTGGGGGCCCGCGCCGGGCGCAAGCGCTACGAGCAGATCAAGGGTCAGGCCACCCGGCTGTGGCGGTCCGAGCCCGTCCAGGACCGGGTCGGCACCGCGACCGACGCCGTCAAGCAGCAGGCCGCGCCCTTCGTGACGGAGAAGCTCGGCGAGGCGGTCAAGGCCGTCGGGCAGCAGATGCGCCAGACCAACGTCCCGGGCCGCACCGAGCAGCTGCCGGAGACGATCCACCGCGGCACCGACGGCCGGCTGCACGCCGACATGACGGGCAACGGACCGGGCGGCGACCGGCTGCCCTGACGGCAGCGGGGGCGTGCGAGCCGCGTCACCGTCCGGTGAGCGCTCGCTTACTCGCCAGTATGCTCCCGAGGCATGAGCGTCCTGCAGATCGTCGCACTGGTCGTGTGCGTCGCGGTGACGCTGAGCGCCATCGCCCTCTTCACCCAGACGGTGAACCGCTTCGTCGCCACCTTCCGGCTCGGCCAGCCCACGAACCGCACCGACCGCCCGGGCGCGCGCACGGTGACGCTGGTGCGCGAGTTCCTCGGGCATACCCGGATGTCACGCCTTCCCGTGGTGGCCGTCGCGCACTGGTTCACGATGGTGTCGTTCGGGGTCCTGTTCCTCACGCTCGTCACGGCGTTCGGCCAGCTGGTCGACCCCGGGTTCCAGCTGCCCCTCATCGGGCACTGGCCGCCCTACGAGTGGCTGACCGACCTCTTCGCGGTCGGCGGTCTCGTGGGGATCGTCGTGCTCATGGTCATCCGGCAGCTGCGCAAGCCGCGCTCGAGTGACGGGCACGAGGGCCGGCGCTCGCGGTTCTACGGCTCGACGTTCTGGCAGGCCTACTACGTCGAGCTGACGATCCTCGGCGTCACGTTGTGCATCGGGCTGCTGCGGGGGCTCGAGTTCGCCCTCGCCCGCGCCGACGGCACCGGCCTCGACTCGTGGGTGCACTTCCCCCTGACCGCGTGGATGGGGCTGTCGTTCGCCGGGCTCGACGTCGCCGCACTCCGTACGACCATCGTCGTCGTCGCGGCGGTGAAGATCCTCATCTCCTTCGCCTGGATGATCACCATCGCGCTGGTGCCGACGATGGGCGTCGCGTGGCACCGGTTCCTCGCCTTCTTCAACATCTGGTTCAAGCGCCACCCCGAGGGGCGCACCGCGCTCGGCGCCCTGCAGCCCATCTCGGTCAAGGGCGAGCCGGTCGACTTCGAACAGATCGAGGAGCTCGACGAGGACGCCGCCCTCGGGGTCGGCAAGGTGGAGGACTTCACCTGGAAGGGCTTGCTCGACTTCACGACGTGCACCGAGTGCGGCCGGTGCCAGAGCCAGTGCCCGGCGTGGAACACCGACAAGCCGCTCTCCCCCAAGATGCTCGTCATGACGCTGCGGGACCACGCGCACGCCAAGGCGCCGTGGCTGCTGGCTACCGAGGAGCAGCGCGCCGCCGAGGGTGAGCTGTCGGAGTCCACCCGCGCGGCCGCCGCCGTGCCCGCCCTCGTGGGGGCGACCGGGTATGCCGCGGACGCGCTGCTGGGGGCGTACAACCCCCACGGCCCCGACGCCGTCATCGACCAGGACGTGCTGTGGTCATGCACGACCTGCGGTGCGTGCGTCGAGCAGTGCCCGGTCGACATCGAGCATGTGGACGAGATCGTCGACATGCGCCGCTACCAGGTGCTCATCGAGTCGGCGTTCCCGAGCGAGCTCAACGGGCTGTTCAAGAACCTCGAGAAGAACGCCAACCCCTGGGGCCTCGCGCCGCGGCTGCGGCTGGACTGGGCCAAGGACCTGCCGTTCGACGTGCCCGTGGTGGGCACCGACGTCGAGTCCCTGGGCGAGGTCGACTACCTGTTCTGGGTGGGCTGCGCCGGGGCGCTCGAGGACCGCGCCAAGCGGACGACCCGCGCGGTCGCCGAGCTGCTCGACACGGCCGGAGTCTCGTTCGCCGTGCTCGGCGACGGGGAGTCGTGCACCGGCGACCCGGCGCGGCGGGCGGGCAACGAGTTCCTCTTCCAGATGCTCGCGCAGCAGAACGTCGAGACGCTCAACGAGGCCGGGGCGACGAAGATCGTCGTCACCTGCGCGCACTGCTTCAACACGCTGAAGAACGAGTACCCGCAGGTCGGCGGGAAGTACGAGGTCGTCCACCACACCCAGCTGCTCAACCGGCTGGTCCGCGAGAAGCGGCTGGTGCCGGTGGCCCGCCCCGGTGACGCGTCCTCATCGGGTGCCGCCAGCACCGCCGAGTCGGTGACCTACCACGACCCGTGCTACCTCGGCCGGCACAACGGCGTGT
>JBDSYO010000014.1:0-9469 GCA_039925625.1 Lapillicoccus sp.
GAGAGGATGCCGATCGTCGACTCGTCCCAGCGGATGCCGGTCGCGGCCATGACGTGGGTCGCGAGGACGGCCGCGAGCCGGTCGGCGACCCCGACCACGAGCAGAGGCACCACCCAGAGGACCGGGCTGCGGTAGGTGATGAGGAGCAGCAGGGCCACGACGCTCGCCGTGGCGAGCAGCAGGCGGGTGTTGGCGCCGCTGAAGACCGCACCGAGGTCGGTCTGGATGGCGGCCGGGCCGGTGACCTGCACCGAGACGCCCGCGGGCACGGCGGCACGTAGGTCGGCGCGCAGCGCGGTGACGGCCGCGGAGACCTCGCCGTTGCCGGTGGCGGCGACCGGGACCACACCGATGGCGGCGGTGCGGTCGGTGCTGACGACGAGCGGCGCCGGGGTGCCGCCGCCGGTGGCGCACGCCGACGGGGGGCCGGCGGCGGCCCCGGTCGCCGGGCCGGTGGGGGTGCCGGTGCCGGCCAGCTCACCCGCCAGCGCCGTGCAGATCCGGGCGAGGGCGTCGGCCGACCAGGTGCCCTGGTCGCTGCTGAAGACGGCGATCGCCGTGGAGCCGGAGCCCTGGGGAAGCCGTTGCTGCAGCTCGACGACCCGGGTCGAGTCCGCACCGGCGACGAGGGTCGCCGTGGCGTCGGGGGTGGCCGCGGCCTCGCCCCAGGCGCCGATGCCGGCCCCGGCCAGCAGGAAGCCGAGCAGGGCGACGACCCAGGCCCGGCGGGGACGGAGCAGGCGGTTCGGCAGCGTCTCCGACATCGTGGCCATGGGATCCTCGCTCGCAGGGGGGACGGCGCGTAGGCTGGTCCCTCAGTATCTACCTTAGAAGGTTGCTAACTTGCCTAGCGATCGTAGCCAGACGTCCCCGCCGGATGCAACCTCTTCGCGCTTCGTCGAGGGTTGGGAGCAGTCCGACTCGCTCACGGCGCTGCGCGAGCTGACCACCGTCGCCGCCCAGGTGCCCGCCGCCGTCGCCGCGCGGGCGGCCCTCAGCCCGCACGAGTTCTCGGCGCTGGAACACCTGGTCAAGGGGCCGCTCGGCCCGGTCGAGCTGGCTCGCATCCTCGGGGTGACGTCGGCGGCGTCGTCGGGCGTCGTCGACCGACTGGTGGCGCGGGGGCACGCCAGCCGGCGCCCCCACGACCACGACGGCCGGCGCACGGTCGTCACCATCTCCGACTCGGGCCGGGAAGAGGTGCTCGGCTACCTCATGCCGATGTTCATGGCGCTGCGCGACCTCGACTCCCGACTGACTGCACCGGAGCAGACGGTCGTCACGCGCTACCTGCAGGAGGCGACGCGGGCGGTCCGTCGGCTGCTCTAGCCCGCGGGGAGGGGCGCCGCCCCGTCGCCTGGGCGATGCGGTCGAGCCACTCCTGGAGCAGTGCGCGCTCCCGCGTGGTCAGGGCGGTGACCTGGTGAAGCGTGGCGAGCAGGTGCCGGGCGGCGCCGGCCGGCCCGTCGTCGCGCGGGGCCTCGTCGTAGGCGTCGGTGGTGATCGCCGTGATGACGATCTCGCGGGCCGCCTCGGAGAGCCCTCCATCGCGCCGATCCTCCGGCTGCGAGAGCAGGGTGAGGGCGGTGCCGGCTCCGGCGGCCTCCACGAGCAACAGGGCCCGCTCCGGGCTCACCCGCAGCCGGCCGGCCTCGGCGATCCGCTGGATCCGGGCGATGAGGCGGTGCTCGGCCTCGACCGCCGCCGGGTGGCGCTCTCCGGGGTGGGGCTCGACGTAGGTCATCCGGTAGAGGTGCGGGTGGCCCAGCGCGTACGCCACGTGCCCGTCCCAGCCCTGGCGCAGGTCGTCGACGGGGTCGTGGGGTGGCGGGCCGGCCTCGTGGGTGAGGACGTGTGCCTCGAGTCGCTCCTCGGTGACGGCGTCGAGCAGGCCCTGCTTGCTGCCGAACAGGCGGTAGATGGTCGGGGCCTGGATCCCGGTGGCGGCGCTGACCGCGCGGATGGAGACCGCGTCGGCCCCGCCGGACGCCGCGAGGGCGCTGGCGGCCGCCACGACGCGCTCACGCGTCGGGCCTGTCTGGGTCGACCGGCCGGGTGCCACGTCAGCGCACGCTAACAGCGGGGCGGTCTCGATGATGCCGACTTGGGCTAACGGGGTTAATGTTCCGATGTTATCGCCGTTACGGCCCGAAAAGGACTCCCGATGGACCTCAGCAGACGACAGCTCCTCGGCGCGGCCGGCGCCCTCTCCCTCCCCGCCGTCCTCGCGGCCTGCGGCGGTTTCTCCACCTCGGGGTCGAGCCCTCAGCCGAGCGGGGGCGACAGCAACACCCTGACCTTCACGACGTGGGGCACCGACGCCGAGCTGGCCGGCTTCCGCTCCGCCATCGACGGCTTCCAGAAGGCGAACGCCGGCACGACGGTCACCCTCAACGCGGTGCCCTACTCACAGATGTTCACCAACATCGACGCGCAGCTGCAGGCCGGCAACCCGCCGGACATCTTCCGGGTGCCCTACTACACGTTCGGCAGCTATGCCGGGCGCGGCCAGCTGCTCGACCTGAGCGGACAGCTGCCGGGCGGCTTCAGCGACCGGTTCACCAGCGCGGCGTGGGCGGCGGTGCAGAACAAGAGCAAGCCGTTCGGGGTGCCGCACCACACCGACACCTCGGTGATCCTCTACAACAAGACCGCCCTCGACTCCTACGGCATCACCTCGGTGCCCACGACGCTGGACCAGGCGTGGACGTGGGAGCAGTTCGAGCAGGTGCTGCTCCAGCTGCGGAGCAAGCTGCCCGCCGACAAGTTCCCCTACGTCGCCAACTGGCAGGGCAACGGGGTGACCCGGTGGCTCACCTGGCTGTTCGAGAACAACGGGCGGTTCCTCGCGGAGGACCTCAAGGCGCCGGCGATCAGCTCGGACGCCGGCCGCGCCGCGGTCGACTTCACCAAGAGCTTCTTCGCGCGTCAGCTCGTCCCCCCCAACAGCTCGGTGAAGTCGACGACCGTCGCCGCCGACATCTGGTACTCGCAGACCGCCGTGATGTCGTCGGGTGGGGCGTTCCAGATCCCCGACGCGACGAAGAACCTCAAGTTCGAGTGGGGCGCCACGTTCTCGCCCAGGAAGCTGCGCTCCGCCAGCGACTTCGGTGGCAACGCCCTGGTCGCCACCGCCGCGACGAAGAAGCCCGCGCTCGCGGCCGCGTTCCTCGACTACGCGACCCAGACCGAGCAGATGCGCTCGTTCTGCGCGACCGCGTCGCTCCTGCCTACGCGCAAGGACCTCGTATCGGAGGGCATCACGTTCGCCGTCCGTCCTGAGCTGGCCCCGGTCTTCATCGGCCAGGCCTCCACGGTGCAGCCGGGTGACTCCGGCCAGGTCGCGTCGCCGGTCATGTCGAAGATCATCACCGTGCTCAAGGACCAGCTCGAGCTCGCCTTCGTCGGCAACCAGAGCACGGACGCGACGCTGAAGGGCCTCTCGGACGGCATCGCGGCCGCCACCGCATGAGCACCGGCACGACCGCGGTCACGACGACACCGGCGGCCGACACCCGACCGCCGGTGAAGGCCGGCCGGGCGCGACGCATCCGCGGTGACTCCCTGGCTGGGTACGCGTTCCTCACGCCCAGCCTCATCCTGCTCGTCGTCTTCGTCCTCGGCCCGCTCGTTGGCGCCGTCGTGGTCAGCTTCCAGCAGACCAACGGATTCGGCGACGGCACCTTCGTCGGCGGCGCCAACTACGCCAAGCTCGTGGGCGACCCGGTCTTCTGGCGGTCGGTGGGCAACACGTTCCTCTTCACCGCGATCGTCACGCCGGCGTCGATGGCCCTCGGCCTCGGGATCGCGGTGCTACTCAACTCGGTGCTGCCCGGTCGAGCCGTGTTCCGGTCGATCCTCATCCTCCCGATGGCCATCTCGGGTGTCGCGACCGCCCTCATCGGGGTGCTGATCTTCGACCAGAACAGCGGCGTGCTCGACAAGATGCTGCGGTTCGCCGGGTTGCCTTCAGTCCCATGGCAGTCCGGCGGTGCAGCGGCTTTCACCTCCGTCGTGCTCGTGACGCTGTGGTGGCGGGTCGGCTTCAACATGCTCATCTACCTCGCCGGCCTCCAGGGCATCAGCCCCGAGCTCTACGAGGCGGCTCGGCTCGACGGCGCCACCGGGTGGCAGCGGTTCCGCTACCTCACCGTGCCGATGGTCGGGCCCTCGACGTTCTTCCTGCTCATCATGAACGTCATCTACTCGTTCCAGGTCTTCGACATCGTGTTCGTCATGACCGGCGGCGGTCCGTCGAACGCCACCTCGGTGCTGGTGACCTACGCCTACGACAACGGGTTCGTCACCCGCGACCAGGGGTATGCCGCGGCGATCGGCATGGTGCTGCTCGTCACCACCCTCGCCTTCACCGCCGTGCAGTGGCGCACCAGCCGCAACCGGGACCTCGTCTCATGAGCACCCGGGACGGTGTCGTGGGCGACGACCGGCGCTGGCTGGGGCTGCGCATCGCCCTCGCTGTCGTCATCTGCGCGGTGCTCCTCTTCCCGCTCTACTGGATGGTCGTCGTCTCGTTCTCCAGCCGCATCGAGCTGGTCGCCGGCGACCTTCGGCTGTGGCCCGCCCAGTGGACGACCGAGAACTTCGAGCGCGTCTTCACCGCGTTCCCCATCGCGACGTGGTTCGGCAACTCGGTGGCCATCGCGCTGGTGGTCTCGCTCATCACCGTGTCGACGAGCCTGCTGGCCGGGTATGCGTTCGCGCACCTGAGGTTCCGCGGCGCCAGTGCGCTCTTCCTCGTCTCGCTGTCGACCCTGATGATCCCCCTGCAGGTCATCATGGTGACGCTGTTCAAGCTGGTCACGTCGATGGGCCTCTACGGCAGCTACTGGGCGGTGATCCTGCCCACCGCGGCCTCGGCGTTCGGAGTCTTCCTCGCGCGGCAGTTCATGCTCGCGATCCCGCGAGAGCTGTTGGAGGCGGCCAAGATCGACGGTGCGGGGCAGCTGCGCACGTTCCTGCAGATCGTCCTGCCGCTGTGCCGTCCGCTCATCGCGGTGCTGTTCTTCATGAGCCTGCTGCAGACGTGGAACGACTTCGCCTGGCCGCTCATCGCGCTGAAGCAGAACCAGCTGTTCACCCTGCCCATTGGTCTGCTCTACCTGCAGGGCCAGTTCGGCTCCGACTACGGCGGCACCATGGCCTTCGCTCTGCTGACGGTGGCCCCGATGGTGGTGCTGTTCCTGGTCTTCCAGCGCTACTTCGTGCAGGGGTTCTCCCGCAGCGGGATCCAGTAGCTCCGCCGTCCACGGAACAACGTCTTGCTGTTTCGGCAAGACGGGATGTGGAGGGCGCATGGCGCGTGTTGTCGTGGTCGTCCGGGGCTCGTCCCGGTCGACCGACGAAGAAGGTGCCCCATGACTGCTGCCCCCACCGTTCATCCCGCGCTCACCCACGACGTCGCCGTGGTCGGTGGTGGCCCCGCCGGGCTGAGCGCCGCCATCGCGCTCGCCCGGTCGCGCCGGTCGGTCGTCCTCGTCGACGCGGGGGAGCCCCGCAACGCGCCGGCGGCCGGCGCCCACAACGTGCTGGGCCAGGAGGGGGTGCCGCCCCTCGAGCTGCTGCGCCGCGGGCGAGCCGAGGCCGAGGCCTACGGTGTCGAGCGACGTCACGGGCGGGTCGAGGCCGTCCGACGCGACGACAGCGGCTTCGCGCTCTCGCTCGAAGACGGCGCGACGCTGCGGGTGCGGCGCCTCGTGCTGGCCACGGGTCTCGTCGACGAGCTGCCCGACGTTCCGGGCGTAGCCGAGCTGTGGGGCCGCAGCGTGCTTCACTGCTCGTACTGCCACGGGTGGGAGGTCCGCGACCTGCGGGTCGGGGTGCTCGCCACCAGCGCGATGAGCGTCCACCAGGCGCTGCTGTTCCGGCAGCTCACCGACCACCTCACGCTGTTCCTCCACACGGTCGACGACCTGGGTGACGAGGCGTGGGAGCAGCTGGGCGCCCTCGGCGTGGAGGTGGTGACGGGTGTGGTCGACCGGCTGCGCTCTGAGGCGGGGGAGCTGCGCGCCGTGGTGCTCCAGGGTGGCCCGGAGGTGGCCGTCGACGCCCTCGTCGTCGCCCCCCGGTTCGTCGCGCGGGGCGACCTGTACCAGCAGCTCGGGGGCACGTTGACCGACCACCCGATGGGGGCGTTCGTCGAGACCGACCCCATGGGCCGCACCGCCGTCGACGGGGTGTGGGCGGCCGGCAACTCCCGCGACCTGAGCGCCATGGTGTCGGCGTCCTCGGCCGACGGGGTGCGCGCCGGTGCGGCGGTCAACGCCGACCTCGTCACGGCGGACACGGCCGCGGCGGTCGAGGCCCGGCGGTCCGGTGCGGTGGCGGTCTGAGGGGATGCCCGCGTTGCCGCCCGGTGGTCGGCCCGGTGTGGGACCGTTTTCGGGAGGGCCCAGGGCGGAGGTGGCGGTGGCGACGGCGATCCGGGTCGAGATGCTTCCCGCCCGTCTCGGCGACTGCCTCCTGGTCGAGTGCCTGCGCACCGACGGGACCGTGTGGCGGATGCTCGTCGACGGCGGGCCGCCCGACACCTGGCCGTTGCTCGAGGCGCGGCTGCGCCGGCTCGGCCCCGCCGACCGCCGGCTCGACGTCGTCGTCGTCACCCACATCGACAGCGACCACATCGGCGGGATGGTGCCGTTCTTCGGCGGCGACCTCGCCCGGGACTTCCTGGACGTCGGCGACGTGTGGTTCAACGGGCTTACGCATCTCGGCGAGCCCGGGGCGCCGCGCTCGGTGCCCCAGGGCGAGAGCGTCGTCGCGGCCCTGCTCGGCCCGGTCGGAGGTCACGGGGCTCCCGGGCTGCCGTGGAACCGGGCCTTCGGCGGGGGACCGGTGCTGACGCCGACGTCCGGGATGCACGAGGTCACCGTCGACCACGGGCCGCGGATCACCGTGCTCTCCCCGCCCGAGGCCCGCCTCGAGGCGCTGCGCACGTCGTGGACCACGTTCCTGCAGCGGGCCCTGAGCGGGCGGGACCGTGGGCTGCGCAGCCCGCCCGACGTGCTCGCGCCCCTGGATGACCTGCGTGCCGTCGCCGCGACGCGGACGCCGACCGACGCGTCGATCCCCAACGGCAGCAGCATCGCCCTGCTCGTGGAGCATCGCGGTGCGAGTCTCGTCCTGGGGGCGGACGCCTTCGGTCCGGTGCTGGCCGCTGGCCTCAAGGCGGTGGCTACGGCGCGCGGTCTCGAGGCCCTACCGGTCGACGCGGTCAAGCTCCCGCACCACGGCAGCAAGAGCAACGTTGTCGCGTCGCTGGTGTCGGCGGCGCCCGCCCGCCACTACCTCGTGTCGAGCAACGGCGACACGTTCCACCACCCGGACGATGCCGCACTCGCCCGCGTCGTCGTCGGCGCCCCACCGGGGATGACGCTCGGCTTCAACTACCGGAACGCGCGCACCCAGCGCTGGGCGGACCCCGCCCTCACGTCCAGGTACGGGCATGCCGCGGCGTACCCGTCGCCGGGAGGGGAGGAGGCGGGCTACGTGCTGGAGCTCCCGGCGCGGGACTGAGGGCCGGCCCGGTGGTCCTTGACGCCGGCCTCGAGCAGCTCGACCATCGCCGCGATGCGCTGCTGCCTCAGCTCGGGGCTCCGCTTGGTGCTGTCCACCCACCGCAGGTACGCCCGTCGGTAGAACTGGGCGAGGCCGTCGAAGAACCGGGCCGCCTGCGGGTTCGCTTCCAAAGCCGCCACGATGTCGTCGGCGAGGTCGTCGCGCTGCGGACCCTCGGGCTCGATCTCGACGGAGACCTGGTCGCCCACCATGATCGGCCGATCCCTCACCCAGGCCGCTCCGAGCAGGAACCCGGGGGTGCCGTCGTGGCTCTCGACGACGCCGCGCACCCGGGCCCCGTCGACGGTGCCTCTCACAGGATGCCGCGGCTTCGGGCCCCACTCGGCGTCGGGGTCGAACGGCACCGGCACCAGGAGCCGGCCTCGACCGCCGTCGGCGATCGTCACGGTGAACCGTCGTGGTTGCACGGTGCCGATCCTGCCATGTGCGCTCAGCGCGGACCTGTTCCTCCCGGGTCGGTCGTGGCCCGGCTGACCGCCCCGGCCCAGACCCAGGTGTGATGCTGGTGCGGGGGGACGCCGAAGCGGATCTGCACGGCCCGGGGGGTCCAGGCCACGGCATACGCGTGCACCAGCTCCTCGACCCCGTCCTCCCAGACGACCCACGCGCTCACCCGCACGGGCTCCCCGGCCGCGCTGACGCTGGAGTGGGTCAGCTGCTCCTGGGTGAGCGAGCGGGGATGCCGCGTCGCTCGTCGGGGTACCTCGCTCACCTTCGACAGAGTATCGAACACCTGTTCTAACGCGAGGGCTGTCCCCCTGGGTGACAGAGGGCTACGCCGGGCCTAGGGGCCGGTGCACTGAGGTGTCGACGTCGAGCGCTCCGTCGCTGGACCGCGTCAGGCGGGCCAGCGTCAGCGCGTCGGCTGTCGCCTCGCCCGCATCGGCGAGCGCCAGCTCGGGTCGTTCGACCCTCGTGTGAACGGGGCGGCAGTGCCCACGCCGGGGGCAGGGCCCTCAGGGGTTTCGTGCCAGGCGATGACGAAGTCGCTGGTCCACGGCTCCTGGTCGCCATCCGGGTCGAGGTCGAGGGTCAGAGCCTATGTGACGACAATCTCGCGCCCCTGCTGGTCGATGCCCAGTCCGGGACTGACCCGCACCTGCCCATCGACGATCTCGACCTCCAGGCCCCAGACGGTGCCGTAGCCGTGCAGGCGGTTGTGGAGGTAGCGCATCCGCCGGCCGTACTCCTGCTCGACCGCCATGTCAGCGGCGCTCAGGAGGAGGCCGTCGAAGAAGTTCACACGACGAGGAGGGTCGGCCATGGTGAAGTGTCCACCCGGTGGCGGGCTGAAGACGCCCCTGGTCGCGGTGCGGATGGACCGGCCAGTCACCTCACGCGGCAGCCAGGCAACCGGCCTGAGTCTCCCCTCCAGCGTCAAAGGCCTGCTCCTTGTACTGGGATACGGGCATGGCGGAGCTGCCTATCACCGGTGACTCGCTCCTGGTCAGAACCCAGTTGCTGACCAAGCAGCGTGGATGCTGACCCGGGCGGCGGCTTTCGCCGAGAACGACGATGGGTTCAGCGCCTACCTCGTCGTCGTGGACGACGAGACGTTCGAGGAGGCTCGCCAGGGCGTAGGCGCGGTGGTCACGCCGAGCCGTAGGGCTTCTGGGTGCTGGCGTTCGGCGTACGCACGTCGTCGACTGGTGTCGTGCCTAGCTCGTTCATCGGGGTGGTGTGCGTTTCCCGGCCGAGGGCGACCGCGGTCGCGGAGATCAGGCAGATGACGCATACGAGGATGGGGACCGCGACCCAACCCGCGTCGGAGCTGCCAGCGATCGCTGCGGCGATGGTGGGGCTGAAACCGGCCAGAGCGAAGCCGAACTGCGTGCCGATGGCCATGCCCGAGAGCCGGACACTGGTGGGAAAG
>JBDSYO010000015.1:0-2966 GCA_039925625.1 Lapillicoccus sp.
GGCAGTTGATGAGGAAGTCGGAGCGACCGAACGGTCCGCCGTCCGGTGCGGTGATCAGGCCCCGGGCCGCGAGCGCGCGCAGGTCGTCGAAGTCGGTCTGCCGGACGTTGAGACCGGCGGCGACCGCCTCCGGGGTCCACTGCGCGAGGTTGGCGTCCCACAGCGGGCTGTAGTCCGACGTCGAGCTGTTGCTCGGGACCTCACCGAGGATGTTGAGCGGGTCCGCGCCGTCCAGCAGGGCACTCGACAGGCCTTGCCGCTCGGGGTTGCCCAGTCCGGTCTGGCCGTTGGTGACGATGCCGATCTCCTCACGGGCCGGCGGCACCGGGTCGGGCAGGGGGCTGAAGTCCGGGGGCGCGGCGTTGAGGGCCGGCGCCAGGGCGGCGTTCTCCAGGGCGGCGGCGAGCGGGATGGATGCCTCGAAGGAGACGTAGTGGACTGCCTTGTGGTCGTAGAAACCGTCGGTCTCCCGGTAGACCACTCGACCTGTACGGGCGCTGTTGCTGACGACCTTGTCCGCCTGACCGCTGCTGTTGGCCACCTGGGGAGCGTTCAGGACGGTGCCATCGCTCAACCGGACGATCGGGCTGTACCCGGCTTCCGCGACCGCGCCGGGAACCGCGGTGGTGGGCGGGAACCCGGTCGGGCCGGGGACGACGACGCGCTGGGGGGTGAAGTCCACGGTGGCCGGGAAGGTCAGCGAGGTGGCGGAGCCCGAGACCCGTTGTGCGGCAGCCGTGCCGGCGGTGTTGGCCAGCCGAGGCGCGAAGTTGACCCCGAGCCGGCGGGCGGCCTCCTTGGTGGAGGCGTCGGTGATGACGTAGGTGACCGGCCGACCTTGGCTCGTCCCGGTGTAGCGGGGGAAGGACACGGTGTGCGCGGCCGGGTCCTCGACGAAGCTCGGCGCGAACACCCGGAACGTGCCGTCGACCTTGGCCGTCCCGGCCGCGTGGGCGCTGCCGGCCGATACGGCCGGAGCGAGAAGGGTGAGGCCGGCCGCGGCGACGAGCGCCGGACCGGCCAGTCGGGTGGAGGTGCGCATGATGAGGCTCCTTTGGGGGATGGGTGACGGTTGCTCCGTCAGCGCTACCCGTAGGCGTACTGAAGCCCACCGGTCCTTACCCGGATCCCGCGGATCGGCTGGTCCCGTAAGGCCGCCGTTAGCGCCCGGTGTCGCCTGACCTGGCGTCGGCCACGGCCTGCGCGGCGAGCACGAGGCCAAGATGGCTGAACGTTTGGGGAAAGTTGCCCAGCAGCTCCCCGGTCGAGGTGTCGACCTCCTCCGAGAACAGCCCCAGGTCGTTGGCGTACCCGGCGGCGCGGTCGAGCACCGACTCCGCCTCGTCGACGCGGCCGGTCACCGCGAGCGCCTCGGCCAGCCAGAACGTACAGATGAGGAAGCTGCCCTCGGTCCCGTCCAGCCCGTCGTCGGCGCGGTAGCGCTGCACGAGCCCACGAGCGTCGGTCAGCTCGGCGGCCACCGCGTCGATCGTCGCGGAGAGCCGCGGGTCGTCCACCGGTAGCAGCCCGCTGCCGGCGATCAGCAGCACCGAGGCGTCGAGGTCTCGGCCGCCGAGCACCTGGGTGAACGAGGAGACCTCCGAGCTCCAGCCGTCGGCGAGGATGGCCTCCCCGATCTCGGCCCGGACGGCCTCCCACGCCGCCACGCGCTCAGAGACTCCGAGCACCTCGGCGAGGGCGACCCCCCGGTCGAGCGCGATCCAGCACATCAGCGCACTGTGCACATACCGACTGGCGGCCCCGCGGATCTCCCAGATGCCCTGGTCGGGTTCCTGCCACGTCGAGGCGGCGGTCTCCACCGCAGCGACCAGCAGCGCCCGGGTTGCTTCGTCGAGGTCACCCAGATACTCCCGGAGCCGGTAGGCCGCGTCGAGGAGCGCTCCATAGACGTCCTGCTGACGCTGCGTCCAGGCTCCGTTGCCGACCCTGACGGGGGCACTCCCCCGCCATCCCGAGAGGTGCGTCAGCTCGCGCTCGGAGAGGTCGCGCTCACCGCCGACGCCGAACATGATCTGGAGCGGCACGCCGCGCGTGAGCTGGGTGCCGGCCGCCCGGGCGAAGAACGCGAAGAACCGCGCGGCCTCGTCCGGGCAGGCCGCCACCCACAGCCCCCGCAACGTCAGGCTGGCGTCCCGGACCCAGGTGTAGCGGTAGTCCCAGGTGCGCGAGGTGCCGACCCCTTCCGGGAGACCCGTGGTGGCAGCAGCGACGATCGCCCCGGTCGGCGCGAACGTCAGGCCCTGCAGGACCAGCCCGCTGCGATGCACAAGACGCTCCGCCGGCCCGTGGTAGCTCTGGTGCAGCTCTGACCAGCTGCGCCAGCCGGCCTCGGTCGCGTCAACCGCGCGAGCGATCTGGCGCGCGGACCAGGGCTTCAGGCGTTTTCCCCACGCGGGTGACTGTTGCATGGCGAGGCCGAGGCTGTCTCCCGCGGCGAGTCGCACCGACCCGCGCGCCGATCCCTGCAGCGACATCGTCAGATGGGTCGAGAGCAGGAGCACCGTGGAGCCGCCGTGGGCCTCGACCCCGTCCGGTGTGGCGACCAGTCGCGGGTGGACCAGGCCGAACTCGGGTCGTGGCGCCCACTCCACGACGACGTCGACCTCCCCCGACTCGCACCGGGCATGCCGCAGCAGCACTCCCGGCGAGCCCTGGCCCAGGTCGTGACCCCGTTCGCGCCTCCCCAGAGCGAGACAGTCCCGCACCACGAAAGAGCCGGTGGCGCAGGTCCAGACGGTCTCGAGCACCAGTCCCTGCGGGAGGTAGCGGCGCTGGGCGGTCGCGTCGGGGTCGCTCGGGCGAAGCGAGAGATGGCCCGCGTCGTCGTCGAGCAGCCTCGCGAGCACGGCGGGGCTGTCGAAGCGGGGGAGGCAGAGCCAGTCGACCGACCCGTCGCGGGTCACCAGGGCGGACGTATGCCCGTCCGAGAGGAAGGCATGGTCACC
>JBDSYO010000016.1:0-6890 GCA_039925625.1 Lapillicoccus sp.
CAGCAGCGCGGCGCGACGGGCGGCATACCGTTGCTTCTGCTCGGCGACATGAGCGTCGTCGCCGAGGGCGGCGAGCATGGCCCGCTGCACCGGCCACGGGACGATCATCCCGGCGTGTTTGCGCACCTCGAGCAGGGTCCGGACCAGCGCGGGGTCACCGGCGACGAAGGCGGCACGGTAACCGGCGAGGTTGGACTGCTTGGAGAGGGAGTAGACGGCGAGGAGCCCCTCGTGGCTGCCCTCGCAGACGCGCGGGTGGAGGATGCTGGGCACCTCGGCGTCCGTCCAGCCGAGCTCCGCGTAGCACTCGTCGGAGGCGACGACCACCCCGTTGGCCCGGGCCCAGGCCACGACCTTGGCCAGGTGGTCCACGCCGAGCACCCGACCGGTCGGGTTGCTGGGGCTGTTGACCCACAGCAGCCGAGGCCGGGTCGCGGAGGTCTGGGGGCCGAAGGCGGTCAGCCCTTCGAGAACCACCGGAGTCGCCCTGGCCAGCCGGGCGCCGACGTCGTAGGTCGGGTAGGCGACGGCGGGTATGCCGATGAGGTCACCCGCGCCCAGGCCCAGCAACGTGGGGAGCCAGGCCACGAGCTCCTTGCTGCCCACGGTCGGCAGCACCCCGTCGGGGTCGACGTCGGGCACGCCACGCCGGCGGGCGAACCAGGCGGCCACCGCCTCGCGCAGGTCGGGCGTACCCCACGTCTGCGGGTAGCCCGGCGCGTCACCGGCCGCGGCCAGCGCCTCCCGGACCAGGCGTGGGGTCGGGTCGACCGGCGTCCCGACGGAGAGGTCGACGATGCCGCCCGGATGCTCCTGGGCGCGGGCCTTGAAGGGCGCCAGCGTGTCCCAGGGGAAGTCCGGGAGCGCCGACCTCACTCGTCGTGCTCTTGGGGCGGCAGGGCCTCGATGATCGGGTGGTCCTTGGCGATGACGCCCATCTTGGCGGCGCCGCCGGGGCTGCCGAGGTCGTCGAAGAACTCGACGTTGGCCTTGTAGTACTCGGCCCACTGCTCGGGCACGTCGTCCTCGTAGTAGATCGCCTCGACGGGGCAGACCGGCTCGCACGCCCCGCAGTCGACACACTCGTCGGGGTGGATGTAGAGCGAGCGCTCACCCTCGTAGATGCAGTCGACCGGACATTCCTCGATGCAGGCCTTGTCCTTGAGGTCGACACACGGTTGGGCGATGACGTACGTCATGGGAGAAGCGTCCTCCTGCAGGGCGGGGTTTCACGGCCTAGTATGCCGAGTCGCATCCAGCCGCGGGTGCCGGGGCCGTGCGCGCCGCGGTCGACCACCCCCCGTTCGCTGGTGCGTGCCCGCCTTCCTCCCGACTGGAGCTCGATGACCTCGCCCGTGACGGTGCCCGTCGGACGCCGAGTCGTCGTGCGCTACCGCCGGCCCGCGGGGTCGCACCCGCCGCTCACCGACGTCGTCGGGGTCGTGACCGCCGCCGACGACGAGTCCCTCACGGTCGAGGGTCCCCGAGGCCCGGTGACGGTGCGCCGCGTGGACGTCGTGGTCGTCAAGGCGGTGCCGCCGGCCCCGGTGCGACGCGGGCGACCGCATACCGCTATCGGGTCCACCGACCTCGAGCGGCTCATGGCCGACGGGTGGCGAGCGGTCGAGGAGGAATGGGAGGGCGACTGGCTGCTGCGCGCATCCAGCGGCTTCACGACCCGCGGCAACTCGGTCCTGCCCCTGGGCGACCCCGGGCTGCCGGTCGAGGCGGCGCTCGACCGGGCGGAGGAGTGGTACGCCGGCCGCGGTCTGCCGGCCCGGGTCCACCTGGTCCTGCCGCCGAGCGGCGACGCGGCCGACGACCCGCTGGGCGCGACGCTCATCACCCGCGGCTACCACGTCGTCCAGCCCACGCTCGTCATGACCGCGGCCGCCTCCGACATCGACCCGCTGCGCGAGGGCGCCGATCCGGTGACGGTGGAGGCCACCCTGTCCGCCAGGTGGCTCGAGGCGTACGCGCGGCAGCGGGAGGTCGTGCCCGGTGTCACCGAGCAGGTCCTCACGGGGTCGGCGGGCCAGTGGTTCCTGTCCGTCGCCGGCCGGTCGGGGCAGATCGTCGCGGTGGCGCGCATGTCGGTCCACCCGGGATGGGCCGGTCTGTCCGCCGTGTGGGTCGACCCCGACAGCCGCGGCCGCGGGCTCGGGCGCGCGGTTTTGCACGCCGTCGGGCTCCTCGCGCGACAGCACCGGCTGACCTCGGTCTACCTGCAGGTCGAGGCCGACCACGAGGCGGCGGTCGGCCTCTACGAGAGCGACGGCTTCCGACGGCACCACGCGTACGCGTACCTCACGCGCTGACGGAATCAGCTCTGGTGGTTCGGGTTCGTGCACACCACCCGGTCCTCCGGCTGGTAGCTCGTCGGGTAGTCCTCCGACCGCACCACGGCGCCGTTCTGCCGGATCGTGCGGGTGACGGTGACGTCGAACCCCGGCGTCATCTCCGGTTGGGGGACGCACGCCGTGCTGTTGTCGGAGAGCGACGTCCCCGACCGGACGTTGCTCCGGGCGCCCTTGGTCGCCTCGACGTCGTAGACCTTGGTGCTCCAGACCCGGCCGTGCACCTGGTCGTCGGCGACCCACATCTGCAGGAGCATCCCGTGCGGCGAGGCGTTGCGGAACCGGTTGTCGATGGTGGGCCAGTACACGGTCGCCTCGCGGCCCTCGGGGTAGCGGGAGATGTAGAACGAGTGAGGAGTGTGCTCGACGAGGTCGGCGGCGGCGAACCAGGCGAGGTTGTAGACCACGGTGGACACCTGGGAGACCCCGCCGCCGGTGCCCTTGACGAGGCGGCCGCTCTCGATGACGTAGCCCTCGCGATAGCCCTTCTCCTCGGTGCGCTCCCCCAGCGTGTCGTTGAGGCTGAAGGTCTCTCCGGGCTTGAGCAGGGTGCCGTCGATCGCGGCCGAGGCGGTGACGAGGTTGGCCGTGCGTGAGGGGTTGTCGGGAAAGCGCGAGTCGAACGAGGCGACGACCTCCGTCACCCCCAGGGCCTGCGCAGCGGCCGTCGTCAGGGACGGCGCCGACACGGTGGTGGCCAGCCGCGCCGTACGCTCGGGTGCGGTCAGGGCGGCCGTGACGACGTCGACTGCACCGGCCGCGTCGGCGGACACCCCGTCGACCGACGGCACGATGCGCGGTGCGTCGTTCTCGATGACGATGCGGGCGTCCTGGGGCGCCGCCAGCACCGGTGTGAGGGCCTCGGTGACCGCGGTCGCGAGCAGCGCGCGGTCGACGACCGGTGTGAGGGCTCCGTCGGCGCCGGGTCGCATCGACAGGGCCGGGGAGAGCTGCGCGGGCGTGAGCGCCGCGGTGCGGCCGCCGGCGTCGAGCGTGACGGGGGCCGACGTGGCCGGCCTCGCGAACGCCGCGAGCGCGGCGTCCACCCGCGCCTGGGTCACGGCCGGCGGTGTCGTCACGACCTCGGCCGTCACCGTCGTGGTCATGGGGTATGCCGCGGCCACGCGGTCCACGAGCGGCTCCACCGGCAGGCTGGTGCCGTCGGCGGCCGGCGTCGACCCGGCCGACCCGCCGGCGAAGGTGACCGTGCCGTCCACGGGTGCGACCGCCGCGGCGGCGGCCCGTTCGGTCAGGAGGCGGGTGAGCGCCTCCCGGTCGACCCGGGTCACGACGGGCCGCTCGACACTGCCGGTCACGTGGCGCCACAGGGTGGCCGGGTCAAGGGTGAAGCCCGTGACCCCGTCGAGCGTGGCGGGCAGGTCGAGGGCCAGTCCACCCGCCCCCGGGTCGAGCGTGAACGAGCGGCCCGTCGCACCGACGGCCACGGTGACGGGGGCCGACCCGCGGGGGCCGAGCTCGGCGGCGAGCCGGGCCAGTGCGGCGTCGCGGGTCAGGCCGCCGATCGCGACGCCCGAGACCGAGGCGGTGGTCGGGACCTGCCGTCCGACGACGACGGCCAGCAGGACGTAGGCGACCGCGAGCGCCAGCAGTGCCAGGCCGACCCACCCGGCCACCCCAGGTCGCCACTTCGTCACGTCCGTCCCCCGGTCCGTCGGCTCGTCTCCTGCCCCGAGCCTAGGTCGGGGGCACGACACCGACGGGCCGCTGCCGCGGTCCTCGGGCGCACCGACACCTCATCGTGACGAACGAGCCCCCTCCCGCGCCGTCCTGGCGGCCAGGGCCACCCGCCAGAGGTGCATGGTGGCGTAGGAGCGCACGGGGGACCACCGGCCGGGGTCGGCGATGTCCTGCGCCGTCAGGCCCAGCAGGCGGGCACCCTGCCGTACGACGAGGTCGCTGTCGAGCAGGACGTCGCGATGCGGGGTGAGCCGCATGACGACGTAGTCCGCCGTCCACGGGCCGACGCCGGGCAGCGCCATCAGGTCGGCCCGCAGTGCCGCGGGGTCGCGCTCGGGTGAGAGGTCCAGCCGCCCGGCGGCCATGGTCTCGGCCGCCGCGACGACCGCCGCGACCCGGCGCCGCGGTCCCCCGAGGACGCCCAGCCCGCCGGTGGCGACCGCGCCCGCCGTGGGGAAGATCCGCCAGCCGCCGGGGAGCGGCTCCCCCAGCGCCGCGACGAGGCGGCCCAGGTGGGTGCGGGCGGCAGCCAGCGAGATCTGCTGGCCGACCATGGTGCGCACGAGCAGCTCCCAGCCGTCCGCCGCCCCCGGCACCCGCAGTCCGGGCGCCGCCGCCACCGAGGGGGTCAGCGCCGGGTCCTGCGCGAGCCGGGCATCGACGGCTGCGCCGTCGGCATCGAGGTCGAGCAGCCGGCGCGCGACCGAGACCGCCTCGGCGACGTCGGGGGCCGTCCCGCCCGACACCGCGGACTCGACGGCCACCTCGACCGCCCCGGCGTCCAGCTGCAGGGACAACAGGGCGGGGCCACTCGTCAAGGTCAGCGAGCGGGCATACCGGCCCTCGTCGTACGCCTCCAGCCCCGGCACGGTATGCGCCTTCAGGTACCAGCGGGTCCAGGGGACGTCGTAGGGCTTCGGGAGAGGGAGGCGCCGGGTGGCGCTCACGCCAGGCTCTCGTAGCGACCCCGGTAGTAGACGAGCGCGGGACCGGCCTGGTCGGTGATCTCGACGGAGCACACGCGGCCGACGACGATGGTGTGGTCGCCGGCGACGTGGGCATCGGTCGTCTCGCACTCGAGCGTGGCGAGCGCCCCGTCGAGTAGGGCGACCCCGGTGACCGGCCCCCGGTGGGTGGGGGTGCGGTCCAGCTGCCCGTGCAGGGGGCGGCCTCGCGTCGCGAGCCAGTCGGCCGTCGCCCGGCCCTCGGCGGGCAGGATGCTCACGCCCCACCGACCGCTCTGGACGATGGCGTCGTGGAACCGGGCCTCCCGCTCGACGCACACCAGGAGGAGCAGTGGGTCCAACGACACCGAGGCGACGGCGTTGGCCGTCATGGCGTGGTCGAGCGCGCCGAGCCGGCTGGTCACGACGGTCACCCCGGTGACGAGCCGGCCGACTGCCAGCCGGTAGACGTCGGGGGACGGCTCGACGTACGTCTCGCTCACGAGGTGGCCGCGGGTACTGGCACGGCGGCGAGCGCCGGGTGCGGCTCGGCACGGACCGCGGTGACGAGGCGGTGCACGAAGCTCATCTTCTCCAGCACCCGCGGCGGCAGGACGAAGGGGTAGAGGTCGTGGTGGCCCATCGAGCGGTTGAGCATGTTGAGCGACCAGGCCAAGGGGAACCACAGCTCGACGAGCCGGGTGAACCCGCCCGCGCCGGCCATCGGGCTCGTCGCAGTCGCGCCCGCGGGGGCGAAGCCGAAGGCCGCGGCCGTGTCGACGGTGTCGCGGATGTGCAGGTAGTGCGCGAAGGTCTCGGCCCAGTCCTCGGCCGGATGCATGGTCGCGTAGGACGAGACGAAGTCGGTCTCCCACCCGCCCGGAGCGCCCTGTGAGTAGTGGCGGTCCAGGGCCGCCTGGTAGTCGGCGTCGGGGTTGCCGAAGAGCGACTCGAACTCGTCGCGGTCGGCCCCCGTCCGCGCGAGCGCGCCGAAGTAGTAGTGGCCGACCTCGTGGCGGAAGTGCCCGAGCAGGGTGCGGTAGGGCTCGTCCATGGAGATGCGCAGCTGCTCGCGGTGCACGTCGTCACCCTCGGCGAGGTCGAGGGTGATGACGCCGTCGGAGTGACCGGTCATCACCGGGTCCTGGTGGCTCGAGAGCAGGTCGAACGTCAGCCCACCTCGGGGGTCGGTGCGTCGGTCGGTGATCGGCAGCCCGAGCTCCAGCAGCTCGACGACGAGGCGGCGCTTGGCTCGCTCGGCGGCCTCGAACCCGGACATCTCGGGGTCGCCGTCGGCGGGTCGGGTGCGGGTCAGGGAGCACGACCGGCACAGCCGTGGGCTCCCGTCCGACGCCGGGGTCACGACCCAGTTGCAGCCGGCGGTCTCGAGGTTCGCGCACATCTGCCGCAGGGGCTCGAGCACGGTGCGCCCGTCGCGGCCCACCTCGGCGAACTCCAGGAGGTCGACGTCGAAACCGATCCCGTTGGAGCACGACAGGCATACCGAGTTCTCGAACGCCAGGCGCTGGCCGCAGTGGGGGCAGGCGAAGTCACGCACGAGACACCAGCCTACCGAGCCGGTAGGAGTCCGCTCACCGGCCGTTCGCCGTCCGCGAGGGCGATCCGCTCCCCCGTCGCGGGGTCCACCCGCACGTAGGCCTCACGACCGGCGAGCCGCGCGGCCACGTCGTTGGTGAGGGCGAAGTAGCCGCCCGGCCAGACCCGCAGCTGGGTGCGGTGGGCGTCCAGCCCCGCGATCTGCTCGGGCAGGTGCACGGGGTCGACGACGACGTGGGTGACCACCTCGTCGTCGACGACCAAGGAGATGACGGGGTCGTCGTCCGCCGGGTAGGCGAGCCCGAGCGCGGGGGGCACGTGCTCGCGCAGCCAG
>JBDSYO010000017.1:0-3125 GCA_039925625.1 Lapillicoccus sp.
CCCCAGGACCCCGAGCTCGTCCTCTACGCCGACAGCGTCGGCGCCGAGTGCCGACAGGCCGACCACGACCTGGGTATGCCGGCGGGCAGCACCCGCACGCTGCTCACCCGCTTCGCCCCCGGGCTCGACGACGGCACCCACCCTCGCGACCTGTCGGAGGGCCAGCGGCTCTGCCTGGCCCTGGCCGTGATCCTCGTCCGCCGCCCCGACCTCGTCCTGCTCGACGAGCCCACCCGCGGGCTGGACTACGCCGCCAAGCACCGCCTCGTCGAGCTGCTCCGCGAGCTGGCTGCGACCGGGCATACCGTCGTCGTCGCCACCCACGACGTCGAGCTGGCCGCCGACGCCGCCGACCGCGTCGTCGTCCTTGCCGAGGGCGAGGTCGTGGCCGACGGCCCCGCCCGGCAGATCCTCGCCGGCTCACCCGCCTTCGCCCCGCAGGTGGCCAAGGTGCTGCACCCCCTGCCCTACCTCACGGTCTCCGACGTGGTCACGGCCTTGGGCGCTGCCTCGTGAGCGCCGCGCCCACGAGCCGCGAGGCCGCGCCCGACCTACGGTTCCGGCTCCCCTCTGCGCTCGCGCTCGGCCTGGTCACCCTGGTCGGCCTGGCGGCGTTCTTCTGGCCGTTCTTCGCCGACCCCCGCATCGGGGAGGAGCACGGGCACGACGCCCCGTGGCTCTTCGCGGCGCTCCTCGGCCTGCTCGCGGTCGTCCTGCTCGGCGAGCTCACCGCCACCGGGCTCGACGCGAAGGCGGTCGCCGTCCTCGGGGTGCTCGCGGCGATGGGCGGCGCCCTGCGGGTCCTCTCGGCGGGCACGGCCGGCCTGGAGCCGATGTTCTTCCTCGTCGTGCTCGGTGGGCGCGTGCTCGGCGCGAGCAAGGGTTTCATGCTCGGGGCGCTGGCGCTGCTGACGGGCGCGTTCCTCACGGGCGGAGTGGGGCCGTGGCTGCCGTTCCAGATGTTCGCGTGCGGCTGGGTCGCCCTCGGCGCGGCGCTCATCCCCCCGCTGCCGCCGCGGGCCGAGCGTGGGGTGCTGGCGGCCTACGCGGTCGTCTCGAGCTTGGCCTACGGCGCGGTGATGAACCTGTGGTTCTGGCCGTTCATGGCCGCCGGCACCGCGGGGGGCGGGGCGGCGTTCGTGCCCGGCGCCCCACTGGTCACCAACCTGCAGCACTACGGCGTGTTCTACCTCGCGACATCGCTCGGCTACGACGTGCCACGGGCGGTGCTCACCGCGGTGCTCGTGGTGCTCGTCGGCCCGTCCGTGCTCGCCACGCTGCGGCGGGGCGTGCGTCGGGCCCGGTTCGGCGCGGTGGCCGACTTCACGCCGGACGCGTCTGCACCTGCACGAACGGCGGCTTGACGACCGAGGCGGTGACCTCCCGGCCCCGCACGTCGACGACGACCTCGTCGCCCAGCCCGGCCTCCGGCGCCAGCAGGGCCAGGGCGATCCCCTGACGCAGGGTCGGGGAGAACGTGCCCGAGGTCACCTCGCCGACCACGGAGCCCCCCTTGAGCACCGCGCAGTGGGCCCTCGGGATGCCGCGACCGGAGACCAACAGCCCCCACGCGGCCCGCCGCGGACCGGCCGCCTTCTCGGCGACCAGCGCGTCGCGGCCCCAGAACGCGTCCTTCTTCCAGCCCACCGCCCAGCCTGCCCGGGCCTGGACGGGGCTGATGTCGAGGGAGAGGTCCTGCCCGTGGAGGGGGTAGCCCATCTCGGTGCGCAGCGTGTCGCGGGCGCCGAGCCCGCACGGGAGCCCGCCGAGCGGGCGCATCGCGTCGGTCAGGGCGTCCCAGAGCGCGAGGGTGTCGTCCCAGCGGGGCACGAGCTCATAGCCGCGCTCCCCCGTGTAGCCGGTGCGGCAGACGATGACCGGCCGGCCCTCCCAGTCGGCCTCGACGAAGCCCATGTAGTCGTGGCCGGTCGGCAGCCCGAGCGCCTGCAGCACCTCGTCGGCGCGTGGGCCCTGCACGGCGAGGATGCCGTATGCCTCGTGGAGGTTCTCGACGGCGATCCCCTCGGGCGCGGCGGCCGCGAGCCGGCGCACGACCTCGGCCGTGTTGGCGGCGTTGGGGATGAGGAAGACGTCGTCGTCGGCCTTGACGTAGGCGATGAGGTCGTCGACGACGCCTCCCGATCCGTCGCAGCACATCGTGTACTGCGCCTGGCCGGGGCCGATGCGCCGCAGGTCGTTGGTCAGGCACGCGTTGACGAAGACGACGGCTCCGGGGCCCTGCACGGACGCCTTCCCGAGGTGGCTCACGTCGAAGAGCCCGACGGCCGTGCGCACCGCGGTGTGCTCCGCGACGACGCCGCCGCCCGGGTACTCGATCGGCATGTCCCAGCCACCGAAGTCGGCCATCTTGGCCCGGAGAGCGACGTGCCGCGCGTGCAGGGGCGAGGTCTTGGGCAGGTCCTGCTCGGGCATACCCAGACGTTATCGGTACCTGCCGTCGACGAGAATGAGCACATGGTGGAGCACAGGACGGTGCCGACCCGCGACGGGTTCACCCTGGCCGTGCAGGTGAGCGGCGCGGGTCCCGCGCTCCTCCGGGCCGCACCCGCACCCACGAGATCCCCGCCATCCCACCGCATTCGCTGGGCGAACGGGGATCTGGTGGGTCGACGGGGGGATCCGGCGGGCGAACAGGGATCTCGTGGGTCGACGGGGGGTCAGCGACAGTGCATCGCGATGTCGAAGCCGGTCAGGAGCAGGACGAACCCGGCCACGAGGTTGCCGTAGCCGGACTTGCTGCTGTCGGGGCAGGCCAACGCCCACACCTGGTGGGACGGTGTGCGGCCTTGGTTCGACGCCGGGGCGGGCGGCGGACAGTGCCCTCTTCGGCGACCCGACGATGACGTCCGAGGAGCGTCAGGCGCACCTGCGGGTCAGCGCCCGACACGACGCCTGGGACCGGCTGCCGGAGATCACCGCCCCGACGCTGGTCCTGGAGTGGACGACGACCGCATGGTGCCGACGGCCAACACCGCGACCAGCGAGTGAGAGCGGTCAGCTACCGGACTTGCGCCGGAACATCTGCTGGGCCTTCGCCGGCCCGTGGGCGTCGCTGACCTTGGACGCGTCGCCGTCGGCCGAGACGTCACGTCCGGCGTGGGCCT
>JBDSYO010000018.1:0-4181 GCA_039925625.1 Lapillicoccus sp.
CCGGCGACGAGCTTGACCGTCGCCTCCGAGGTGGCCAGGTCGTCGCCGCGGGCGTCGGTGATGACCCGCCACGACTCCACGTCGAAGTAGGCCAGCGTGGTGCCCGACACGGCGTTGCGCAGCAGCAGCTCGAACGACGCGTCGGCCGCGTCGAAGGTGTAGCCGCGCAGCTCCAGGTCCTTCACGGTGGCCAGTACCGTCGCGACGAGCTCGTCGGCGTGGGGCACGCCGGTGAGGTCGATCCCCAGCTCCGCGGCCTTGAGCTGGATGCTCGCGCGGCCCGCCATGTCGGAGACGAGCGTGCGCATCGAGTTGCCGACCGCCGACGGGTCGGTGTGCTGGTAGAGGTCGGGGTCGACCTTGAGGGCGCTGGCGTGCAGCCCCGCCTTGTGCGCGAAGGCGCTGGACCCCACGTAGGGCTGCCGGCTGTAGGGCGGCACGTTGGTCACCTCGCTGATGGCGTGGGCCAGCCGCATCGCATCCCGCAGTCGCGTCGGGTCGACGACCTGCCGGCCGGTCTTCAGCTGGAGGTTGCTGACGACGGTGAGCAGGTCGGCGTTGCCCGTGCGCTCGCCGTAGCCGTTGACCGTCCCCTGCACGTGGGTGGCGCCCACGTCGAGCGCGGCCATCGAGTTCGCCACCGCGCAGCCGGTGTCGTTGTGGCAGTGGATGCCGAGCCGGGCGCCCGTGGCCGCGAGGACGTCGCCGACGACGTCCTGCACCTGGGCCGGCAGCATGCCGCCGTTGGTGTCGCAGAGGGCGACCACCTCCGCCCCGGCCTCGGCGGCGACGCGCACCGCCTCGAGCGCGTAGGCGCGGTCCGCGGCATACCCGTCGAAGAAGTGCTCGGCGTCGAGGAAGACGCGTCGCCCCTGGCCGCTGAGGAACGAGACGGTGTCGCGGATCATCTCGAGGTTCTCCTCGAGGGTCGTGCGCAGCGCCTCCTCGACGTGGCGCACGTGCGACTTGGCGACGAGGGTGACGACCGGCGCTCCCGACGCCACGAGAGCGAGCACGAGGGGGTCGGTCGCGGCCTGGCCGCCGGCTCGCCGCGTCGCACCGAACGCCGCCAGGGTGGCGTTCTGCAGGTCGAGCTCGTTCCGGGCCCGCGCGAAGAACTCGGTGTCCTTGGGGTTGGCCCCCGGCCAGCCACCCTCGATGAAGCCGACCCCCAGCTCGTCGAGGTGCCGCGCGATGACGAGCTTGTCGGCGACCGACAGGTTGAGCCCCTCCTGCTGGGCGCCGTCGCGCAGCGTGGTGTCGTAGACGTGGAGGTCGGACTGGGCTGGGCTGCTGGTCATGGCCGCTTCTCTGAGGACGGTGCTTGCGAGGTATGCCGGTGGTCGCCCCTCGTCGCTCGTGCCCGGACGGGGTGGGCCCGGGACACAAAAAGACCCCCCGGGTTACGGGAGGTCTGCGCGACGAGGGGTACTCGTCGCGCTACGAGATAATGAGCGAGGCGTGGGGTTCGACAACCGGGGAGACGTACGTCACGATCACCACTGTGCCCGGGGTCGGTGGGTCGGCCAACGACCGTCTCACCATGTGGCTACTCATCTCACCTGGTGGCGTGGCACGACAGGTCACAGGAGCGTCTCCAGCGTCTGGGCGACCCCGTCCTCGTCGTTGGGCGGGCAGACGTGGTCGGCGGCGGCCACGACATCGGGATGCCCGTTGGCGACAGCGAAGGACGTGCCGGCCCACGCGATCATCGGCAGGTCGTTGGGCATGTCGCCGAAGGCCCAGACGTCAGGGGCCGTGATGCCGAGGCCGGCGCACCACTCCTCGAGCGCGGCGGCCTTGGTCACGCCCGGGGCGGAGATCTCGGCCAGCCCGCCGGCTCCCGAGTAGGCGACGACGCCGCGGTCGCCCACCACCTCCTGGACTCGGGCAAGGAACTCAACCTCGGCGAGGTCGGGGTGGCGGCCGAGCAGCTTGCCGACGAGGTCGCTCGACGCCGCGTCGACCGGCCCGCGTAAGGCGCCGTCCGGCACGGGGTGAAGGCTGCGGTAGCCGTCCTCCAGGGCGAACCCGCTGGCCCGCTCGGCCGCGAACGCGACCCCCGGCAGCGCCCGGCGCAGGTCGGCGACGATGGCGGCCACGGCCGCCGGCTCGAACCCGCGCTGCGAGAGGACCGTGCGGGACCGTACGTCGTAGACGAAGGCACCGTTGCCGCACAGGGCGACGCCCCCGTCGCCCACGAGGTGGACGAGCTCGTCCAGCCAGCGCGGGGGACGCGCAGTGACGAGCACGGTACGGATGCCCGCCGCCTGCACGGCGCGCAGGGTGGCCGCGGTCCGAGCCGACCCCGTGCCGTCCGAGCGCAGCAGCGTGCCGTCGAGGTCCGTGGCGACGAGCCGCGGCCGGCGCAGAGTGACCCCGCCCGGCGGCCCACCGGCATAGAGGCGCATCCGGCGGCTCAGAAGTTGCAGGGCTCAGCGGTTCGCAAGCTCAGACGAGCCGCGTCATCCAGCCCCGGGTGTCGGGGATCCGGCCGTACTGGATGTCGAGCAGGCGCTGACGGAGCCCCAGCGCGACCTCGTCGACGTGTCCGGGGCTTCGGTGGTCGACGCTGCCGCCCTCCCACTTCAGCTCACCGACCGGCGTGATGACCGCGGCCGTCCCACAGGCGAAGACCTCGGCGAGCTCTCCCGAGCGGGCGGCCGACTTCCACTCCTCGATGGGGATGCGCCGCTCCTCGGGCTCCAGCCCCATCTCCTTGGCCAGCTCGAGGATCGAGGACCGGGTGACGCCCTCGAGGATCGAGCCGGTCAGCTCGGGCGTGACCAGGCGTCCGTCCTTGTAGACGAGGAACAGGTTCATGCCGCCGAGCTCGTCGATGTACTCGTGCGTCCCGGAGTCGAGGAAGACGGCCTGGTCGCAGCCGTGCTCGGCGCCCTCCAGCTGTCCGGCGAGGCTGGAGGCGTAGTTCCCTCCGCACTTGGCGGCGCCCGTGCCACCGGCACCCGCGCGGGCGAAGTCGACGGAGATCCAGAGCGAGATCGGCTTGATGCCGCCCGGGAAGTAGGCGCCCGCGGGCGAGGCGATGACGCAGTAGGTGACCTCGGCTGCGGGGCGCACGCCGAGGAAGACCTCGGAGGCGAACATGAACGGGCGCAGGTAGAGGCTCTTCTCCCCCGACGGCCCCGGCTCGGGCACCCACTCGGCGTCCACTGAGACCAGGGCGCGCAAGGACTCGATGAAGTCCCGCTCGAGCAGCTCGGGCAGGGCGAGGCGCCGGGCGCTGCGGTTGAACCGGGCGGCGTTGGCCTCCGGGCGGAACGTCCACACCGAGCCGTCCGCGTGGCGGTAGGCCTTCATCCCCTCGAAGATCTCCTGCGCGTAGTGCAGGACGGCGGCCGCCGGGTCGAGCTGCAGCGGGCCGTAGGGCTTGACCTGCGCGTCGTGCCAACCCTCCCCGAAAGTCCAGGTGGCGATGACCATGTGGTCGGTGAAGACCTTGCCGAACCCGGGGTCGCGCAGCACCCGCTCGCGCTCGATGACGTGCAGCCGGTCGTTGCGCTCGTTGACGCTGAAGGCGAGCGTCGGCCGGTCGGCGGGGCTGTGCTCCGGTCTCGAGGTCGGCGCGGTGGTGGTCTGCGTGCTCATCGCGAGGCCCTTTCGGGAGGCTGCGGTGTCCGTATGCTGAGACTACCGCCCTGCGGGACCGGTCCGGTCGGCGCGGTGGGGCGTACGTCGGGATGTGGGTTCAGATGGGCTCAGGCCAGTCGCGACGCGATGGCGTCGCCGATGGCCGAGGTGCTGAGCGAGCTCGTCCCACGCTCGGCGAGGTCGGCGGCGACCGCCGTCTGCACGGATCGCGCCTCCTCGGAACGACCGAGGTGCTCCAGGAGCATGGCCACCGACAGGATCGTCGCCGTCGGGTCGGCCTTGGCCTGGCCGGCGATGTCGGGGGCGGAGCCGTGCACCGGCTCGAACATGCTGGGGAAGGCGCGCTCGGGGTTGATGTTCCCGCTGGCGGCCAGCCCGATGCCGCCGACGATGGCGGCCGCGATGTCGGTGATGATGTCGCCGAAGAGGTTGTCGGTGACGATGACGTCGAAGCGTCCGGGGTCGGTGACGAGGAAGATCGTCGCCGCGTCGACGTGCTGGTAGGCGGTCTCGACGTCGGGGAACTCGGCACCCACCTCCTCGACGGTGCGCCGCCAGAGGTGACCGGC
>JBDSYO010000019.1:0-3352 GCA_039925625.1 Lapillicoccus sp.
CGGCCGGTCGCCCCGTCGATCCAGCTGTCCTCCAGCACGGCGGTGAGGACACCGCCGGTGGCGACGACGTGCACGACCGGCGTGTTCTCCGGCCCGACGAGCGCGTCGACGAACAGGCTGGCCCGCCCGCGAGGGGGTACGGAGATGTTGCGGCCGTTGGTCGACGGCAGGAGTCCGGCGCCGCCGCGGACGCTCACGTCGGCCGAGACCGTGTTGGCGCCCGGGTTCGTGAGCACGACGCGCTCGCGACGGGTGCTGCCACCACCGCCGGCCACGAGCCACAGGTCGGCCTTGGCGGCGGCGCACGGCACGGCGACTCCGGCCCGGTCGTCGCCCTCGGTCGAGACCGTCGTCTGCAGGGCGGCCAGGCCGGGGGCGAGCGGCCCGCGGGCGGTGACCAGGCCGGCGCTCGCCCCGGTCAGCGTGCCGATCACGAGGGTGCCCCGCTTGTCGCTCTGCCCCAGTGCCGTGCCGGCGGGCACCGCGGCCAGAGACACGCTGCCCTGAGAGGTGCCGACGTCGACGCCCTCGAGCGCCTCGGACGGTGGGCTGGTGGCATACACCGTGGTGGTGCCCGCGACCGGCGGCACCCCCTGCAGGCCCTCGGTCTCCGGGCCGGGGCAGCCGATGCTGTTGCTCGTGACCGGCGCCAGCGCGGCCGGCTGCAGCGCGGCCTTCTCGACCGCCGGGGTGAGGCTCACCGTGCCCGGGAGCTCGGTGGCGGCATACGTGAGGCCGACCCCGGCCACGACGACCACGCCGGCCCGGGCGATCCCCCACCACGCCGACGTCACGACAGCCGCCTCGAGCGTCGGGTCCCGAAGGGGATGGCGAGGAAGACGACGACGGCCAGCAGCGCGAGCTGCGCGAGGAACCAGCGCGTATGCGCGGGGGGCAGGTCGGACTCGAGCCGGCCGGCGGTGGCCGGAAGCGCGTACGTGGGGGTCCCCGAGGCGGAGAGGGCGGTGAGCGGGCGTCCGTCGAAGGTGACGACGGCGTGGTCGGCCCACTCGGGCGCCTCGGCGAAGACCACACGCCGGCCGGCGGCCCCCACCGACAGGTCCTGGGTGACGGCGCCGTGCGGCCCGTGGACGGCGAGCGCCTGGAGCGGGGCGCCCGCGGCGTCGTCGAGCCGGACCCGCGCGGGGGGGACGGGCACGTCGGCGGCCACGCTCGACGGACGGGCGACGACCCGCCACAGCACCTGGTCACCGGTGGAGCCGAGCCGGGTCAGGCCCTGCGCGCCGTCGAGGGTGCGGGCGATGGGGTTGTCGGCCCCGGCCCGCAGCGACACGAACCCGACGCCGAGGTCGGCCAGGGACTCCCCCAGGCCGCCGGCCGTCGTCGTACCGGAGGCGACCACGCCGAGCACGGGACCGAGGCCCGGGTCGGTCACGTCGGTGACGCGCTGGACGTCGCGCATCAGCTGGCCGGGCTCGTTGCCGATGACGGTGTAGTCGAGGTGGTCGTCGGCCGGCGTCAGCACGACCAGCCGGTTGCCGTCGGGACCGTCGGCCTGGTCGACGGCCACCGCCGGCAGCGCGTTGTCGCCGATCCGCAGGGCACCGGACCCGGGCCAGGCGGCGAGGGCGCCGCCGACGAGCACGCCGGCGCTGAGCACCGCGACCACGCCCCCGGCCACGAACCGCCGCCAGCCCCAACGCCGTTCGCCGAGCACGTGGGTCAGGCCGTGCCAGCCCGTGAGGAGGATGCCCAGCACCGCGGCGACGTAGAGGTCGAGGCCGACCCCGGTCCAGAGGGTGGCGAGGGTCAGGGCGCCGGAGTCGCCGACGGCTTGACCCACCTCCACCCGTTCGGAGGCGAAGGCCACGGCCAGGCCGACCAGCGCGGTCACGGCGAGGGCGGTGAGCGCGGCACCGCGCGGGCGACCTCCGCTGCGCCGGGCCAGCGCGACGACCGCCGCGACGAGCAGCGGCACGAAGACCAGGCCAAGCAGCCGCCGCCCGCCGTCCGGCTGCCCGAGGACCAGCTGCCAGGTGGGCGTGGAGTCGCCGCCGACGTCGACCAGGCCGGCGCCGGTGAGCAGCAGGCGGGGGTCGTCGACGAACCGGAGCACCCACGGTCCGAGCAGGCCCACGGGTACGGCGGCGAGCACCAGTCCGCGCAGCCGGCGCGTCACGCCGGGCGCCACCAGCAGGGCGACGAGGCCGGCCACCACGACCACGGCGAGCAGCAGCGGGACGAACGCCCCGAGTATGCCCGCGCCCAGCGCCGCGGCGAAGGTCGCCGTCCACGTACCGTGCCGCTTCATCGCCGTGGCGAACCCGGCGACGACGAAGGGCAGCAGCAGGTGGGCGACCACCATGGACAGCCGTCCCTGCGTCACGCCCGCGACGAGGACGCCGCTCGTGCCCCAGGCCAGGGCCACGAACCCGCGGCCCCAGCGGGCGCGCGTGGCGACCCGGGCGGCGAGGTAGGCGCTGATGGCGCTCAGGGGCATCGCGGCGAGCAGGAGCCAGGCGAAGGTGACCCCGGCCGGCGAGCGGCCACCGGCCACGTACGGGACGCGCTCGACCAGCCAGGTCAGGGCGGCGAGCACGCCGACGGCCGGCGAGACGTCGAGACCGTTGCCGAAGCCAGCCCCGTGCCAGGCGTCGCGGAACAGGTGCCACAGCCCGTCGGAGTCGGTGGAGAGGGCGTTGAGCTCGCCCCCGACCAGGCCGGCGCCACGGGCGTCCAGGACGCCCTGGGTCAAGGCCGTGCGGAAGGTCAGCGCGGAGAGCACCGCGCAGACGAGCACGGCCAGGAAGCCCGGGTGGGTGACGATCCGCTGCGGCAGCGACGGGGGCAGGCCGCTGAGCGACTCCGCCTCCTCGGCGACCGGACCAGTCTCGGCGGCCTCGGCGTCGCCCGCCGCCGCGTCGGGCCGGGTGCGGTCGTGCTCGGGGGTGACGGCTTCCTGGACGCGGTCCCAGGTATGCCCGACCGCGGCTCCCGGGGTGACGAACAGACCGGCAAGGTCACGGCGGCGGACCTTCGTGGCCCGCCGGAACCGCCACCGGGCGCCGACCGAGCCGACCGGCCGGAACAGGGCCCCGAGGTCGGTGAGCTCCGACCACGCGTGCTGCGGCCGCTTGAGCAGCAGGAGGCCGACCGCCGACGCGATGCTGCTGACGAGGATCCAGACGGCGAGGAAGGGAAGGACGAGCAGGGAGCAGCGGGTCAGGGCGACCCGTCGAGCCGCTCTCCGCTCCTGGCGCCGGCGCGCGAGGACCCGGTCGGCTGGAGTGGTGCGCTGGTGCCGCACCACGGCGGACGGCACGACGATGACGCGGTGACCGGAGAGCTGCGCCCGCCAGCCGAGGTCGAGGTCGCCCCCGGCGGCGAGGAA
>JBDSYO010000020.1:0-6241 GCA_039925625.1 Lapillicoccus sp.
TAGTGCTGTGGCGCGGGTCGGCGGCCCGGGCGTGCCCTGACGCGACGGGGTTGCCGGCCGCCTTGACCGCGCCGACGAGCACGTGCCGGGCGGGTTCCACCTGGAGGAGGGAGTGCGTGGCCGGCAGGTCGGCGTGGCCGGCCAGGTTGTCATGCGGCTCCACACCGACGGCCAGCAGCGGGGCCGAGAACGCCTGACCCTCGGCCGGGAGCGTCGCCTCGCGCCAGTCCCCACCGTGGCTGACGAGCGCATACGAGAACTCGTGGGTCCAGTGCTGCAGCTGGAAGGACGAGCCGTCCGGGGCGGTGCGCCGGGGCGGGTCGATCCAGACGCCCGACGGCCAGCCGGTGCACGAACGCATGAGCGAGAGGTTGAGGCCACCGTCCGGATCGACCGCGAAGCCGGGCAGGCCGTAGGTCAGCAGGGCCACCGTCCCGTCGGTATGCGGCTCCAGACCGCCGTCGCCGGCCAGGGTCGCGGTGAGTGCGCCACCGTCGATGGCGATGACGGCCGCCTCGATGTCGCGGAGCACCACGACGGGAAGGGCGTCGAGCTCGCGCAGGTCGGCGTTGGGGACCCAGACGTCGCGCAGGGGCCGGGCGGCCGGCACGAAGACCGCGTCGCTGTCGGGCAGGTCGCCGACCCGCGCGGCCAGGGCGTCGGCCACGGTGTTGTCACGGTCGGCCACGACGATGCGCACGTCAGGGAGGTTGGAGTCGATGGCCAGGTGGCCGTAGCGGGGGCGCGACGCGCGCGACGTCGTGGCGGTCACGCCCCGCCGGGCCAGCGCCACGACGAGGGCGCGCGCCTGCTCGTCGCCCGCCTCGTCGGTCTCGTCGGGCAGCACGACCTCGGCCACAGCGACCGCCCGGGTCCCGACGACCACCCCGTCGCGCACGACGTCGACCCGCATCGTCGTGCCGAGCCCGAACCACGTGTTCGCGGGGTTGTCGAGCGTCCACGGAGCGTCGGCGCTGTCGGCGTCGATGAGCCCGAACCCGCGCCCGACCACCGCGGCTGCGACCTCGCTCACCGGCAGCGCACCCGGCTGGTCGACCGGGAACCGCACCCGCACCAGACGGTCGGACTGGTCGTGGTCGAGGATGCGGGTCACGAGGTCGACCCGGTCGAGCCCGTCGACGAGCGTCGTCACCTGCTCGTACTCGATTCCGTCCACGCGGCCCCGCGCAACCAGCCGCTGGCCGATCGGGCTGTGCTGCAACGAGATGCGCGCTGCTGTGTCCCCGGAGGCCGTCATCCGTCCGGTCGGCAGGAGGTGCCACGGCCCCTCGCTGAACCGTGGGTGCGCGGCATACTCTTCGTGCACCCGCAACTCGTTGCCCGGCCCGGTCAAGAGCTCGCGCTCCTGGCGGAGGTCGTGCACTGACACGAGAGCACCGCCGCGGGCCGGGTCGGCGACGACCCGGTACGCGGCGGAGCCGATCGCCGGTGCGCTCGCGTCCTCGGGCTCGACGTCGGTCCAGCCCTGTGCACGCCCGGCGGGTCCGGGCAGCACCCGGAAGGTGCGCCAGCCGAAGGAGGGCACGTCGCGGGCGACGAACCGGACGACGCCGGGCGCCTCAACGACGAGGGGCACATCGGTGCCCGCGTCGTCGACCACGCGCACCCCGCCCTCGGTCGGCACGTACGCCCGCACGAGGTCGGTCCGGTCGAACGAGAGCGTGTTGATCACGACGAGAGGGGCCCCCTCGCCCTCCGTGTCGATCCGCCGGACGAGCACGGCAGCCGCGTCGTCCCGCACGCCGACGGCCAGGTCGTACGCCTCGCGCCAGCCGGTGAGCAGGTCGATGTAGACCTGGTCGGACTCCGAACCGGTGATCGCATCGTGGTGCGCGCCGAACGCCAGCTGCCGCCAGACCTTGTCGAGGGCCGCCTCCGGCCACACCCCGCCGCCCAGCAGACAGGCGAACGTCGCCAGCCGCTCCGCGTCGGTCGCGGCCGTCTCCGCTGCCCGCTGGGCCTGCTTGGTGTCGATGTAGGAGACGTCCTTGCCCGTGTAGACGGGGTTCATGTCGCGCGACTGCGGCGACGGGCGCCGGCCCTGCTCCGCGAACCCCTCCCGCACCCGGTCCAGGAAGGTCCGGGTCGTGCCGCAGACGAACCGTGGCCACACGTAGGTGGCGTTCCACCACCGGTGCAGCTCGGTCACCCAGTTGTTGGGCGGGCAGTAGTCACCGCCGACGGGAAGCAGCGTGTTGCGTGTCGCCGCAACGGGTTTCAGCACCTGGAAGAGGTCGTAGGCGATGTCACCGGCCGCCTCCACGCTCGGAGCGTGCTGCATCTCCCAGCCGGGACCGTAGTGGTCGGGCATGTAGTGCGTGAGCACGCCGTCGCCGCTCGGCGAGACCCACTCGAACTCGCTGTCGAACTGCATGACGTGCACGTCGCCGCTGCGCTCCTGGTCCCAATGGTGCCGCAGCGGCCCCCACTGGTGGAACGGTCCCCGCGCCCAGGACGACCCGGTCAGCCCCGCCTTGGCGACGAGCCCGGGGAACTGCGGGTCGTGACCGAACACGTCGAGCTGCCAAGCGGTTTGGGGGTCGCCGCCGAGGATGTCGCGCTGGAACCCGATGCCGTAGACGAGGTTGCGGATCGTCGTCTCGCTGCCGGTGAGGTTGGTGTTCGGCTCGTTGTAGGTGCCGCCGATGAGCTCCACCCGCCCCTCGTCCATGAGGCGCCGCAGCACGACCCGCTGCTCGGGAAAGGTGTCGAAGTAGGGCTTGAGGTAGTCGAGCTCGGCCAGCACGACGTGGTAGTCGGGGTCGCGCACGGCCAGCTTGAGGTGCGCCTCTACGAGGGCGAAAGCGTTGTCCAAGAACGCCGGTCGGGTCGTCCAGTCGGGGCCGAGGAGATCCCAGTCCGTCGTGTAGGAGGCCTGCGTGTTCCACCAGACCGGGTCGTAGTGGAAGTGCGACACCATGACCATCGTCCAGCCGGTCTCTCCCACCGTGACCCGGCCGGGCGCCTGCACCGCCGCCCCGCTCGCGTCCGTGGCGACCACGGTCACGTCGACCTCGTCGCCCACCGCGACGTCGGACAGGCCGTCGAGCGGCACCTCCACGCGCACCGGGCCGTCACCCGGCCTGGCCGTCGCGGTGCCCGTCACCCCGGCACCGGTCACGGCGACCTGGACCGGGCCCTGCGGCATACCCCGGGTGAGCGTGACGTGCAGCACCTGCCTCGGCGCCTCCGCGGTGCCGACGAAGCGCTCGGTGGACGTCACGTCCGTGATAGCGAAGGGCACGAGGTCTCCTGACGACGGCGTGAGGCGGGGCGTGCCTACTCTTTCTCACCCGGTATGCCGCTTTCCACCCACCTCGCCCGTACCGGATAGGGCCATTCGGGGGATGCGACGCCTCGCCTCGCCCGGGGATGCTGAGCGTGATACTCGGGGAAAGGTGTCACGGTGGGTTGCTTTGTGCACCCCCGGCGCGCTCTGCGTGACCGGGGAACGGCGATCGTGGAGTTCGCACTCGTCATGCCCGTTCTGTTCGCCCTGCTGCTGGGTGTCATCGACTACGGGCTTTGGTTCAACGACTCGATCTCGGTGCGCCAGGGGGTGCGAGAAGCGGCCCGCAAGGCGGCGGTCCAGACGTCGTTCGGGGCGTCCAAGGACCCGGTGACCAGCGCCTTCTGCACCGCCTCCGGCATGGACGGTGTCGCCTGTGGAGCCCGCGCGATGTCGGTGACGACGGGCGGCACGCCCTATGCGCGAGTCTTCGTCGCGTCGGCGTCGACCGGCAACCAGGTCTCGACCTGGCTGCGCGGCGACCTCGTGGTCATCTGCGTCGCGGTCAAGGCCAAGAGCTTCACCGGGTTCGTCCCCTTGCCCGCCAACGGGGTGATCCGGTCCAAGACCCTGATGTCCATCGAGAACCCCACACCGGTGCCCAGCCCGATCAGCCACACGTCCGAGACCGACCCGTCGGGGGAGAGCTGGTCGTGGTGCACGGCGTCCTGACCCGCCGGTCGGCGCACCGAGACGAAGGCGCGGTGACCCTGCTCACCGTCATCCTCATGTCGGTGGTGCTGCTCGGCATCACGTCCCTCGTCGTCGACCTGGGGCTCGCCCGCGACACCCGGCGCCAGGCCCAGAACGCCGCCGACTCGGCGGCGCTCGCGGCCGGCAACTCGTTGGCCACCGGTGGCTCGGTCATCACAGCCGTCGCCACGGCCAAGAGCCTCGCCCAGCGCAACTTCGGGACGTCGGCGGCGGACTGGGCGGCCTGCACCGACGCCGCGAAGCTGGCCTATGTGCCGCCGGCAGGCACCCCCTGCATCTCGTTCGACTCCGGCACTCCCACGGCGGTCCGGGTGCTCGTCCCGGTGCGCCCGGTGCTCACGCCCTTCGCTGGGATCTGGGGCAACAGCTCCGTGCCGGTGCAGGCGGCAGCGAAGGTCGGGGTAACGTCGAGCAACACACCACCGTGCGGCTTCTGCGTCATCGGCGAGGGCACCCACAACCTCCAGAACGGCGACATCTCGGTCAAGAACACGAGCGTCGACATCAACGGGACGCTCACGACCAACCCGGGGGCGAGCATCACCGTGGTCACCGGCGCCACGAACCTCGAGGGCGCCGCTCCCTCGCAGGGCACCTTCTCGCCGCCGCCCACGCCGAACCAGCCACCCATCGCCGACCCGCTGGCCTCGCTGGTCTTCCCGGACCTGACCGGCAAGGTCCTGAGCGCGAACCAGAACTCGTGCACCGGGGGACCCGGGGTCTACAAGACCCTCACCTTGAACTGCCCGACGGCCACGCCGATGCAGCCGGGGCTCTACATCGTCACCGGTGACACGTCGTTCAGCGGCAACGACCACCTCGACGCCCTCGGCGTGACCATCTACCTCACCTGTGCCGTCGCGAACAACCCGAACAAGGGCAACCCCCGGGTCTGCGCGTCCACCGGTGAGGACGGGGCAGGGTTCAAGACCGCCGGCAACGGGTCCCTGACTATCACGGCCCCGACCACGGGCGCCACCAAGGGGATCGCCATCCTGTCGGACCGCAACAACACCTCGACCCTGACCTACCGGGGCAACGGCATCACCGCCAACACCGGCACCGTGTACGCCAAGACCGGCACCCTGGACTACCGGGGCAACGGCGCCGGCATCTACGACGACTCGATGATCGTCGTGGGGGACTTCTCCTTCAGCGGCACCAACCCACTGGTCCAGGTGACCTACACCCAGGCCAACAACGCAGTCCTGCCGATGACGACCGAGATGCACCTCGCTGAGTAGCCCGGCACGTTGCCGCATACGGCACGCTGAGGGCATGGACCCCGCTGGCGACCCCACTACCCCCTGGATGACCGTCGAGGAGCTGAACGCCAGCAACGGCGCGCTCGGCGACCGGATGGGGATCCGCTTCACGGAGCTCGGCTACGACCAGGTCGTGGCGACGATGCCGGTGGAGGGGAACACCCAGCCCTACGGCATCCTCCACGGGGGTGCGTCGGTCGTACTGGCCGAGTCGATCGGGTCGATGATGGCGGTCCTGGTGGCCGGTCCCGGCCGGGCGGCGGTCGGCATGTCCATCACCGCGATCCACCACCGGCCGGCGAGCTCGGGCCACGTGACCGGAGTCGGCACCGTCCTCGCCTCCGGTCGCACGACGGCGTCCATCGCCATCGCCGTCAGTGACGACCAGGGGCGCCGGGTCTGCTCCTGCACCCTGCTCTGCCAGCTGCGCGACGCCCCGCCGCAGCAGGCTTAGCTCGGCAACGGTCACGTCACGACGAGCGTGCCCTTCATGTTGGCGTGGAAGTCGCACGTGAGCGTGTAAGTGCCCGCCTTCGGGGCCGTGAGCTGCGCGGTGCCGCCCCGGCCCGCGACCTTGACGTCGAAGCCGCCGTCCTTGCTGGTCACGGTGTGCGCCTCGCTGTCGTTGTTGGTGATGGTCACCGACGACCCGGCCGGCACCGACGCCGGCACGGTGAACATGAAGTCCTTGATCGAGATGGCGACCGCGGCCGCACTGGTCGGGGCCGCGCTGGTCGTCGATGTCGCCGAGCCGGTGGTCGATGGCGCTGTCGTGGTGCTCGAGGTCGTCGACGTCGGGGCCGCGCTCGACGTCGTCGAGGACGTCGAGGACGGGGAAGCCGGTGCGGAGGTGGTCGGCGTGGCGGAGGTGCCGCACCCGGTCAGGGCGGCAGCCACTGCGGCGGCCAGCAGGGTAGAACGAAGCGCTGTGCGGGACATGTCGACTCACCAT
>JBDSYO010000021.1:0-2872 GCA_039925625.1 Lapillicoccus sp.
CACCTGTGGGGCTCATGACCTCCTGAGCCACGGCACCCGGGTCCCGACGCACCTGGCACTCCCACACCCTGACGACGTGCCATCCGTCATCTTGTGCCAGCTGCGTGGACCGGCGGTCGCGCTCGGCGTTGCGGCGCATCTTGTCGGCCCAGAGCTCCGCGTTGGGTCCGGTCCACGGCGTTTTGCGGCTGTGCTCGGGGCAGCCGTGCCAGAAGCAGCCGTCCACGAAGACCGCGATATGGCGGGACGGCAGAACGAAGTCCGGGGTGCAGCCCTTCGCGATCCGCCGGTGGAGCCTGAACCGCCCGCCGGCTGCATGCACCGCCTGGCGGAGCAGGACCTCAGGAGCCGTGTTGACCTTGCGTCGCCCAGCGAGGTGCGCGCCCGCCTCAGTGCTGACCCACCGCTCCGCCACGGCTCCAACCTATGTCGGCAGTACCGCAGATTCGTACCCCAGATAAGTACGGCAGCGAGGCGCGAAAATGGCGAGATCGGATGCCTAGCAGCGCCCTGACCTGTGCTTACGCACCCGTTCGCGGACCCAATCCGGGGATTTTGCAAGCAGGGGGTTAGGGGTTCGAGTCCCCTTGGCTCCACGAGGAGATCTGGCCCTTTTCGCAACGCAGGAGGGGCTTTCGTGTCCCCGGACCTGTCCAGCCAGGGTGAAGGGACGACAGGACGCCGAGCCCAGGCAATGCGCAAGTTGATAAAATCAATTGATCAGCTCAAGCCCTTATCAACTGGAGTGCTCATGACCCGTGGACGGCCCTCGCGCGCCACGGTCTACGCCCGGCTCGAGGCAGCGATCGCTGATGTGCGCGATCGCTTGGGCGGCCTCCCCTCCCCGAAGGAGTCGGAGGCAATCTGGTCCGACATCTGGCATCTGGAGGCCCACCACTCCACGGCCCTTGAGGGCAACACTCTGGTCCTGCGTGAAGTTGAGCTTTTGCTGGAGCGCGGCAGGGCGGTCGGCGCGAAGCCGCTCAGGGAGTACATGGAAGTCAAGGGCTACGGTGACGCGGCTCAGTGGGTGTACGCACAGGCTCTCGAACCGGGCGACTGGCACGACGGGCGTCTCATCGCCGTCCAGGAACTCCGCCACATCCACGAGGTCGCCATGGCTCCCGTGTGGCAGGTCGCGCCCCATCCGGAGGCAACCGACCGCGAGGGCCCGGGCAGCTTCCGTGAGCACGACATCCATCCCTTCGGCGGCGGCATGACGCCGCCATCCTGGCCCTTGGTCGAGGCCGAAGTGCGCGGGTGGGTCGACTCCGTGAACAACGCGGACGTGGGCCTCCGCGGGGCTGGCCCGTCGACACCCGTGCCGGAGCGACTGGCCCAACTGCACAACCATTTTGAGCGGATCCACCCGTTCATCGATGGCAACGGACGTACAGGCCGCCTAGCCCTCAACCTCCTTCTGGTGCGCCTGGGCTACCCACCGATCGTCGTCCTGAAGCAGCAGCGGACCGCCTACCTGACGGCCCTGCAGAAGGCAGATCTCGATGACGTCGGACCGCTCGGAGAACTTCTTGCCCGCGCGATGTACGACAACCTCAATCGCTTCATCGTCCCGAAACTTGCCGGTCCGGCTCGGCTCGTCCCGCTCGCCGCCTTGGTCGACGAAGATTTCACCATCGCCGCACTCCGTCAGGCGGCACAGCGCGGGAGGCTCGACGCCGTCCAAGGGTCCGATGGTGTGTGGCGCAGCTCTCGCAAGGCCGTCGCGCACTACAAGAGCATCAAGGGGACGAGGCGCAGCTGATCCGGAGTGCGTTGACCACGCGCCGCGGCTTGATCACACGACGACGCTGGCGACCGCGAAGTCGGCCGCCGGCATGGGTGTATGCAGGTGCCAGGTGAGCGAAATGGGACGCTCGCCACGGTGCTCGACGTAGTCCGCCGTTCCGAGGAAGAGGTACGGAGCCCCGGCCCCGAAAAACGAGACTTTCTGTGGCCTGGTGAAGAGCAGCACGTGCGTTCCCGCGGTGCGGTGGTTGAGGTAACGCTGCCCGGTCGTGGAGGCGACCGACGTCACTGACTGGGACTCCCAATGGAACAGGTCCGGGCTGATCGCGTAGTCCTGGTACATCGTCGTCGGGGAGTAGTCGGCCTCGGACTTGTGCAGGGTGACGAGGAAAGCGTCGGCGTTCGCCGCAGCGGCGAAGAGCACTCCTTCGCGGAAGCTGTTGGGCTTCCGGCCGTCGATGGACACGTAATCCAACGCGGCCACGATCTCCTCCCGCGTGTAGCGGGCGTGCACCCGCAAGGGCCGCATCCCCAGCGCGCCCTGGAGTCGAGTCGCCACCCGCTCAGCGCCCTCCAGCGCGAAGCCGATGACGGCGCGCAGGTCTTGGCGAAGGGCGGGCTCCTCCCGAAGCGCGTCGATTCCGGCGGCGTAAGACTCGAAACCTCCGCCGTCCGGCCACAGGGAGAAGATGAGCATGCGGGCATACGCCTGGTGGATCGGATCGGCGTCGTCGTAGCCGGGCGCCTCATCGGTCAACCACGTCAGGTACGCCTCGGCCCGGTCCCGATCGTCGACGTGGGCGAAGGCCCGAACTCGCTTGGATAGAGCGACTTCACGGGGGCCCGCCTGGGCGACCTGCACACCGGCCTCACGGCGGAGGCGAGCCCATGAACGGTCACCGCGGACCACGTCGGCTAGCTCCACGCCCGACTGGTCGAGAAACGTTGCCAGGTCATCGGTCGGGTGAGCCCGCAGCTCCGAGGTGATGTTCGGCCAGCGCTTCGTGACCTGACTCCTGATGTTGTCAAGGACGAGCTTCTGGCTCTGGCGGTCGAGGATGATCTGCGTCCCCGCAGGCAGGAAGGGGAACCCCTGCTCGATGTCACGTTCGAGGCCAGCCCG
>JBDSYO010000022.1:0-3842 GCA_039925625.1 Lapillicoccus sp.
TCCTCGTAGGCGGCCTCGACGTCACCGGTGCGCCCGGGCACGTAGCCGACGAACACCCCGCCGAGCCAGAGCTCGACGTCGTACATCCGCTCGCCCCGCAGCCAGACCAGCGGGTGGTGCCGCCCCAGGCCGTCGAGCCAGCTCAGCCGCGGTTGGGCAGCGAGGGGCCGGCCGTCGACGGCGAGGGTGGCGCCCTCGTCGTCCAGCTGCAGCTCGATCTTCACGACACCCAGCGTGAGGCATCGTCCTGGCCGTGCGCACGCAGTTAACCCAGAGTTCGCAGACGTGAGGGATCCGATACGCGCCTGTAACGTGGCGGGCTGTTGCCCGCCGATGTCAACCGATGTCTGCCGTTCCCGGCAGGCGTCAGCCGGTCTGGTCGTCGGTCGTAGCGCCGGCGGCGTTCTTCTTCACCGACTCGATCCCCTTCAGCGCACTGGCCTTGCTCTCGTAGGCCTCGCCGACGGCGACGACCTGGCCGTTGCTCGCCTTGAGGCGGAACCGGAACTTGCCCGACGTGTCCTTGTAGAGCTCGAACTTCCCAGCCATGACAGCACCCATCGACGTGGTGGTGGTGACGGACAGCACGACCCTAGGAGCCCGACGCCCCCAGACCCGGAAGGCGCGCTCATCGCGTGGTCAGACCTGCCACCTAGGCTGCGCCCGTGACCCACGTCGAGCAGGGCGACGCGCCCCCGCTGTCCCTCGCGCGAGCGTGGGGCGGCGAGGGCCACCTCGTGCACCTGGCCGGTGTCGCCGCCCCGGTGCACTACGTCGACTTCGGCGGCCCCGGCTCACCGGTCGGCGAGGCGCCTGTCGTGCTCGTCCACGGGCTCGGCGGGTCCCACCTCAACTGGGTGCTGCTCGCTCCGCTCCTGCGCAGCCGCCGACGCGTGTATGCGCTGGACCTGGCGGGCTTCGGCCTCACCCCCGGCGGTGGGCAGGCCGCCTCGGTGGACGACAACGCCGAGCTGCTCACGGCCTTCCTGCGGCAGGTGGTGGGCCGGCCGTGCGTCCTCGTCGGCAACTCGATGGGTGGCCTCGTCTCGATCCTCCTGGCGTCCGCGCACCCCGAGCTCGTCGAGCGGCTGGTCCTGCTCGACCCCGCCATCCCCACCCGACGGCGGGCGATGGACCGTCGGGTGGCCGGCACCTTCCTCATCTACCGGATCCCCCGGGTGGGCGAGCTGTTCACGCGCAGCGTCAGCACGCGGATGACCGACGAGCGACGCGTCCGCGACACCACCGCGCTCTGCTTCGCCGACCCCACCCGGGCCGACGCGCAGGTCCTCGCGGCGGGCGTGGCCCTCCTGAAGCACCGGCGCCGCCACGCGGCGGACGCCGACGCGTCCTACCTCGAGGCCGCCCGCTCGATCCTGCGCAGCCTCGGTCGGCGCGGGCGGTTGCCGGCGGCGATGGCGTCGGTCACGGCCCCGGTGCTGCTCGTCCACGGCGACCGCGACCGCCTGGTGCCCGTCGAGGCGGCCCGCTCGGCGGCCGCCGAGCACCCCGACTGGACCTGCGTGATCCTTGCGGGCATCGGGCATACCCCCATGCTGGAGACTCCTACTGAGGTGGCCCGGCTCATCGACGAGTGGCTGGGCCAGCCCGGGTGAGCCGCCACCGGCTGAGGATGGACCACGAACCGACGAAGGGACTACCGATGTTGCGAGACTCCACGGCGTTCAGCGGCTTCGCCGTGTCGGACGTCGACGCCGCCAGGGCGTTCTACGCCGACACGCTCGGGCTCGACGTCGGTGAGGAGAACGGCATCCTGCGCCTGCACCTGGCGGGCGGCCGGGACGTGATCGCCTACCCCAAGCCGGACCACACCCCGGCCACCTACACGATCCTCAACTTCCCCGTCGCCGACGTGGCCACGACGGTGCAGGCCCTGACCGAGCGTGGCGTGCGGTTCGAGCACTACGAAGGCACCCCGGCGCAGACCGACGCCCTGGGGGTCTTCCGGGGCGGTGGGCCCCTCATCGCCTGGTTCACCGACCCGGCCGGCAACATCCTCAGCGTCATCGAGGAGTAGGCGGCGCAGCACAGCGTAGAAGACTGCGGAAGTGGCGGTCAGGCCGGCTCGGGCCCCGGCTCCGCGGCGGCCCGAAGCAGCTCGTGCAAGACCTCGACGGACTGGGCACCGCTCACCGAGACGCGGTCGTTGGCCACGGCGAACGGGACCCCCGACGCGCCCAGCTCCCGCGCCGCCTTCTCGTCGGCGCGCACGACGTCGCCGTAGGTGTCGTCGGCCAGGACGGAGGCGACCCGTCGCTCGTCCATCCCGGCCTCGGCGGCGCAGCGCAGCAGGGTGTCATGGTCGTCGAGGGCGAGACCCTCGCTGAAGTGGGCCGAGAACATCCGCTCCAGGGCGGCGTCCTCCAGACCGGGCCCGCCCATCTCCCGGGCCAGCGCGATGAGCCGGTGGGCGTCGTAGGTGTTCGCCGTCCGGGCTCGACCCATGTCGAGCTGGAGGCCGTCGTCCGCCGCCACCTGGGTGGACCGGTCGGTCATGGCGAGCCCGGCCGCGTCGCCCCCGCCGTACCTCTCCCCGAGGTAGGCGGCCACCGGACCTCGCCCGCCCCGCGGCATACCCGGGTCGAGCTCGAAGGCCCGATGGCGCACCAGCACGTCGTGGGGGCGGTCCCAGCCGTCGATGGCCCGCCGCAGCCGGGTCTTCGCGATGTAGCACCACGGGCACACGACGTCGGCCCAGACGTCGACGTCGATGGGCCGGGCCGGCGCGAGGCCGAGGGTGGCCGAGGGGCCGTCCGTTGCAGGGGTGGGACCGGTGGTCGGTGCGTCGCTCGAGCTCATCGCGACCATCCTGACACGGAAACGGCCCCCCACCCGAAGGCGAGGGGCCGTGCCGGTCGAGCTCGGTCAGAAGCGGCCGTAGCTCACGTTCGTCGACCAGATCGTGTGCAGGCCCGTCGAGGTGCCCGGCCGGGACGCCTCGTAGAGCTTGCCGCCGCCGGCGTAGATGCCGACGTGGTAGGCCGGGAAGCCGAAGAAGATCAGGTCGCCCGGGACCGGGTTGGAGACCTTCGTCGACGCCGCCCGCTGGGCCTCGGCCGTGCGCGGGATCGAGATGCCGGCCCGCGCGTACACGTAGCCCGTGTAACCCGAGCAGTCGAACCCGCCGGTCGTCGTGCCACCCCAGACGTAGGGGATGCCGGTCAGGCCGGCCGCGATCCCGATGATGCCGCCGGTCGGCGCGGGCGCGGCAGGGGCAGCCGGGGCCGGGGCGGCCTTGGGCGCGGCGGTGACCGTGGGAGTCGCCGCGGTGGTGGTGCGCGTCGTCGTCCGCGAGGCGCGGGTGGTCGTCGCCGCCACCGCCGGAGCGGCGGCAGGGGCGGCCGGGGCCGGTATCTCGATCTTGGTGATCTCGACGGAAGCCGGGGCCTGCTGCGTCGCCGCCTTGGCCGTGAAGCCGACGACACCGAAGGTGGGGGCGACCGCGTTGTCGACCGCCGGGGCGGCGACCGCGACGGTCTGGGAGGCGATCTGGGGGGCAGTGGAGACGGCTCCGGCCGCGACCGAGGAACCCTCCTCGGACGGGGCCGCTGAAGCCGGCAGCGCGAAGGAGGCCACGAGGCCACCCGAGGCGACCGCGACGGCCGAGACCTTGACGGCCGGCGACGCGCTCTTGGCGGCGATGTCGGCGATTTCGTTCAGCGGGGAGAACCCGGGTGCGCGATGGCGCCCGACGTGAGTACGAGCCACGAATTGACCTCTCGGACGCCTACGAGGTGAGCTGTCGGGTTCGGGTGGGAGGTGGTCGTTCACCCGGTTCCGTTGAGCCAGAACGAGTTCCGGCTCAGGGAACTTCACCCCGA
>JBDSYO010000023.1:0-6521 GCA_039925625.1 Lapillicoccus sp.
GCTCCAGGCCGCCCACCGCAGGGGGCCGACGGCGCGGACCCCCCACCGCGTCGACCGCAGGACGACGGTGCCGGTCGCCCAGCGCGGCGGCCGGCCACCACCGGGATGGGCGCCCGGTCCGGCGTCATCGTCGACCGGTCCGGCGTCATCGGCGCCCGGTCCGGCGTCGTCGGCGCCCAGGACCCGGATCCCCAGCGGTGGGTCCTGCTCGAGGAACAGGCCGGAGGGGACGCTGAACAGCACCTCGTCGACCCCGACCGGAAGCGTGACCCGGGCCCGCACCGCCGTCGCTTCGCCCTCGCGCAGCGTCCGGTGCCCCAGCGCGGCCGTGACCCTGACCACCTCCCGCGGGCGCCGCCACCACGACCAGGTGACGACGACGAGCAGCGGCGTGACGACGACGAGCAGGTCGGTGCGGTGCAGCACCAGGGCGGCGAGGGCGCCAAGCACACCGATGGCGGTCGCCCGGAAGTGGGCGGCCGTGGGCTGCCAGGGGGGCAGCTCGACGGCGGTGCGGTCGGGTGCGCCGGCGCTCATCGGCCGCGCTGCTGCTCGCGCGGTGACGGGGTGGGCACGGTCGCGAGGATGCTCTCGACGACGCTGCGGCCGGACACGGAGCTCATCCAGAGCTCCGGCTTGACGGTGATCCGGTGGGCCAGGGCCGCTACGGCGACCGCCTTGACGTCCTCGGGGGTGACGTAGTCGCGGCCCTGCACCACGGCATACGCCCGACCGACCAGGAGCAGCGCCAGCGAGCCGCGCGGGGAGGCACCGAGGAGCGCGTGCTGATGCAGACGGCTGGCGGTGGCGAGAGCGACGCAGTAGGCGGCGACGCTGTCGTCGACGGTGACGGTCTCCACCGCCTCCTGCATGGCCAGGAGGCCGGCCCCGTCGGTCACCGCCTCGAGCCGCACCTCCTCGCGCCGGCGGTCCATCCGGTTTCGGAGCACCGCGAGCTCCTCGCCCTCGGTGGGGTAGCCGAAGGACACGCGCAGGAGGAACCGGTCGAGCTGGGCCTCCGGCAAAGGGTAGGTGCCCTCGTACTCGACGGGGTTGGCGGTGGCTAACACGTGGAAGGGCGGGTCGAGGCGGAAGGTCTGGCCCTCCACCGTCACCTGCCGCTCCTGCATCGCCTCGAGCAGCGCCGACTGGGTCTTCGGCGGGGTGCGGTTGATCTCGTCGGCGAGCAGCAGCCCGGTGAAGAGCGGACCCGGCCGGAAGACGAACTCCTGAGCCCGCTGGTCGTAGACGAACGACCCGGTGAGGTCGCCGGGCAACAGGTCGGGGGTGAACTGGGCGCGGGTGAACTCCAGGCCCAGGGTCTGCGCGAACGACCGGGCGGCGAGGGTCTTGCCCAGACCGGGGAAGTCCTCGAGCAGCACGTGGCCGCCGGCGAGCACCGCGCTCAGCACGAGGGTCAGCGGGCGGCGTTTGCCCACGACGGCGCGTTCGACCTCGTCGAGGATGTGCCCCGCCCGCTCCGAGACCTCCGCGAGCGGCAGGGGAGGCGGGGTGGCGTGTGCGGCGGTCATGAGGCCTCGATTCGGTCGAGCACGGCGCCGAGGTATGCCGCGTCGACCAGCCGCGGGTCGGGGGGCTGGGCGACGAGGTCGGCGAGGTCGGAGGGCAGCACGTCGTAGGCGCGGTCGGGGTGGGCGAGCAGGTCGACCCCGCGCTCCCGGGCGACCCGGTCGGCGAGGACGGCGGCCAGCTGACGTTGCAGGTCGGCCGCGAGGTGCGCGCGCTGCTGGGGGTCACGGCCCGGGTCGGCAAGCCGGCGCGACAGGGCTACCGTGCGGTGGTCGCCTCCCCGGCCGAGGCCCAGCGTCGACTGCCCCGGCGTCACCCACGCCTCGCCGTGGCTCTCGGAGAACCGGTCGGAGAAGAAGGCCATCACGATGGTGCCGGCAACGACGAGGGCGGCGACGAGTACGGGAGAGGGCGACACTCCGAGGAGCACCAGCGCCAGCATGAGCACGACGTAGCCGACGACGGCCCGGATGACCCGGGCGCGCCACACCGGCTGGTCGCGCAGGCGCCAGCTCATGAGGAGGCCCTCCCGGCGTCCTGCGCCACGCCGGCGACGACCCGGCGTAGGTCGTCGTGCACGGCCGTCAGCCGCTCGACGGCGACCTGTCGGTGGTGCTCGGTGAGCGGGTGCCGCGAGTAGCGGGCCTCCCGGTAGAGCTCGGCCAGGGCGCCCATCGCGTCGGGCGCGATGTCCCACGTGCGCAGCACGCGCACGGTGTACTCCGCCGCCGTCTCGGACGGTCGCCGCGGGAGACCGGCAGCCGAGGCGGAGTCCTCCAGGTCGACCCAGCAGGCGACGATCGCGTTGCGGGGGCTGCCCTCCTGGAGCAGCGCCATCCGGGCGTCGGCCGAGTCGACGAGCTCGTCGGGCACCGCCGGCAACGGCGTCAGCGCGCTGCGCGTGACCGCCCGGGTCGACACGCGGGGGACCGAGCGCCATGCGTACCGGGCCAGGAGGGCCAGGATCCAGCCGACGGCCACGGCGACGACGAGCTGGATCGCCGCGATGAAGAGCGGCGAGAGCGTCGGCAGGTCGTTCAGGGGTGGCAGGACGCCGCGGGTCGAGGTGCTGACGGTCGCCGCCGTCGTGGTGGGCGGCAGGCTGAGCGAGAGCGACGGTGCGGACCCCCGGAGGGGCTGCGACACGACGTCGACCGGACCGGAGGCGGTGACGACCGCCACGAGCGCGAGCGCCAGAGCAGCGGCCCCCAGGGCCCACGGCGCGGGACCTCCGGGGGGCCGGGGCAGCCGGACCTCCCGGGCCGCGCCGGCTGCGCCCTGGGTCATGGCTTGCACGCTACCCCGCGGCACCGACCGTTTCGGGCCGGCCGGCCCGGCCGGGCCGCCTCCCGGCTGAGGTCACGAACGCCGGCGCGGCTCCGGCGGCACGATGACCGCGTCCTTGACGGCCAGCGTGGCCGACGGCTCCTCGACGGCATAGGTGAGCCGACTGATCCGCCCGGCCGCGCGGAGGTCGCCCTCCGCGGTGCGGACCCGGTCGAGCTGGGCCGCACTACCGACGAGGGTCATCGCCGTGATCTCGGCACGCATCCCGACCTTGGCCTCCGACTTGGCCTTGCGTACGCCGGCCAAGGCCTCGCCGACGGCGGCGAGCACCCCGCTGTCGGCCCCGCGGGCGTCGCCGAGCTCGGCGCTCGTCGGCCACGAGGCCCGGTGGATGGACCCCTCGGCCGGGTCGTGGAACCAGGACCAGACCTCCTCGGTGGCGAACACGACCACCGGCGCCAGCAGCCGCAGCTGGATGTCGAGGGCGAGCCGTAGGGCGGCGCGGGCGGAGACCGCCCCGGGTCCCGCGTCGTCGCCGTCACCCGTGCCGTAGGCCCGGTCCTTGACCAGCTCGAGGTAGTCGTCGCAGAACGACCAGAAGAAGGACTCCGACACCTCGAGGGCCCGCGTGTAGTCGAGGGCGTCGTTGGCGCTGGTGGCCAGGTCGACGACGTCGGCGAGCGTGGCCAGCATGGCCCGGTCGAGCGGTTCGGTGACGAGGTCGGCGAGCCCGGTCGCCGACGTGGCGCCGACGTCGCCGAACGACAGGGCGAACCGGCTGGCGTTGAGCACCTTGATGGCCAGGCGCCGCCCGACCTTCATCTGGGCGGTGTCGAGCGCCGCGTCGATGCCGAGCCGCGCGGAGGCCGCCCAGTAGCGGACGGCGTCGGTGCCGTGCTCGACGAGCAGGTCGAGCGGCGTCGTCGCGTTGCCCTTGGACTTGCTCAGCTTCTTGCGGTCGGGGTCGAGGATCCAGCCGTTGAGCGTGGCGTGCCGCCACGGCAGCGACCCGTGCTCGTAGTGGGCTCGCACCACGGTGGAGAACAGCCACGTGCGGATGATGTCGTGGCCCTGCGGCCGCTGGTCGAAGGGGAAGACCACGGAGAACAGCTCCGGGTCCTGCCCCCAGCCGCCCGCGATCTGCGGGGTGAGGGACGACGTCGCCCAGGTGTCCATGACGTCGGGGTCGCCGGTGAAGCCGCCCGGCTGGTCGCGCTGCGACTCCTCGAACCCCTCGGGCGCCTCGGCCGCCGGGTCGACCGGCAGGAGGGACTCGTCGGGCAGGATCGGGTGCGCGTAGTCGACCTCACCTGAGGCGCCCACGGAGTACCAGACGGGGATCGGCACGCCGAAGAACCGCTGGCGGCTGACGAGCCAGTCCCCGTTGAGCCCGCCCACCCAGTTCTCGTAGCGCGAGCGCATGAACCCCGGGTGGAAGTCGAGCTCCCGCCCGCGTTCGATCATCTGGGCGCGGATGTCCTCGTCGCGTCCGCCGTTGCGGATGTACCACTGCCGCGACGTGACGATCTCGAGCGGGCGCTCGCCGCGCTCGTAGAAGTTGGCCTTGCGCTGGGTCGGCGTCGGCTCGCCGTCGAGGTCGCCGGACTCGCGCAGGGCGTCGACGACCGCGGTGCGGGCGGCGAACGTCGTCTTCGTCGCCATCGCGCCGAACACCTCGGCGCCGAGGTCGGTCTCGACCCAGGGCGGCGTCTCGGCCTGGATCCGGCCGTCACGGGTGATGACCGAGCGGGTCGGCAGGCGCAGCTCACGCCACCACGTCACGTCGGTGAGGTCGCCGAACGTGCAGCACATGGCGATGCCGGCGCCCTTGTCCATCTCGGCGAGCGGGTGGGCCACGACCGGCACCTCGACCCCGAAGAGGGGCGAGGTGACCGTGGTGCCGAAGAGGGCGGCATACCGCTCGTCGTCGGGGTGGGCGATGAGGGCGACACAGGCCGGGAGCAGCTCGGGGCGGGTCGTCTCGATATACACGGCACGGTCCGGCTCGGCCGTGGGGTGGAACGCGACCCGGTGGTAGGCGCCGGGATAGTCGCGGGCCTCGAGCTCGGCCTGGGCGACGGCGGTCTGGAACGTCACGTCCCACAGGCCGGGCGCCTCCGCCTGGTAGGCCTCGCCGCGGGTCAGGTTGCGCAGGAAGAACGACTGCGACACGGCGCGGGAGCGGTCGTCGATGGTGCGGTAGGAGACGTCCCAGTCGCAGGCCAGCCCGAGACGCCGGAACGTGTCCTCGAAGGTCTCCTCGTCCTTGACCGTGAGGATGTCGCACAGCTCGATGAAGTTGCGCCGGCTGATGGGCTGCTGGTCGGACGCCTTGGTCGACCTCCCCTCGCCGCCCTGCTGCGCGGGTTCGAAGCCGGGGTCGTAGGGCAACGTCTCGTCGCCGCGCACGCCGTAGAAGTTCTGCACCCGCTTCTCGGTGGGCAGGCCGTTGTCGTCCCAGCCGATCGGGTAGAAGACCTCGAACCCGGCCATCCGCTTGTAGCGCGCGATGCAGTCGGCCTCGGTGAACCCGAAGACGTGGCCGATGTGCAGGGAGCCGCTGGCCGTCGGCGGAGGGGTGTCGATGGCCCAGACGCCCTGGCGTCCACGCTCGAGCGCGGCCGCGCGGTCGAAGGTGTAGGTGCCCTGCTCCTTCCATACCTGCACCCACTTCTCCTCCAGGCCGTCGACCGACGGCCTCTCGGGGATCTGGGGTGCCGCGGACGAGCCGGCGGCACGGGCGGGTGTGGAGGTGGTCATGGCGGAGATTCTCCCAGACCGGAGCCGGTGCTCTCCAACGCGTTCCGGTATGCGTGGAGGGTATGCCCGGAGCCCCAGCCCCAGGGCACCCCGCACTCGCTCGCACCGTGCCTACCACCCCTAATAGGAGCGCAGCGCACGCCGGGACAACATGAGGAGCGCGGCGCAGGGAAAGGCGTGCGCTGCGCTCCTCATGTTCGGCGCGCCCGTGCGCTGCGCTCCTATTGGGGGAATCAGGCGACCGGCACCCGCCCCGCGGCCGAGGGCAGGCCGCTCCCCGCGGCCGAGGGCAGGCCGCTTCCCGCGAGCCGGGCATACCGGCCGCCGGCGGCCACCAGCTCGGTATGCGTGCCCGTCTCGGCCACGCGGCCGCCGGAGAGCACCGCGATCCGGTCACTGCCTTCCACGGTGGTCAGGCGGTGGGCGATGGTGATGGTCGTGCGGTCGCGGGTCACCACGGCGAGCGCCGCCTGGAGCTCACGCTCGGTCTCGTTGTCCAGAGCGCTGGTGGCCTCGTCAAGGACGAGGACGCGGGGGTCACGCAGCAGTGTGCGGGCCACGGCGAACCGCTGCTTCTCGCCGCCGGAGAACCTCAGCCCTCGCGCCCCGACGACCGTGTCGAGCCCGTCGGGGAGCGTGGCGACGAGGTCGGCGATGCGGGCCGACTCGAGCACCCCCCACAGCTCGTCGTCGGTGGCGTCGGCCTTGGCGTGCAGCAGGTTGTCGCGGATCGAGGCGTGGAGCAGGTAGGTCTCCTGCGACACGACGCCGACGATCCGGGAGAGATCGGCGAAGGAGAGGTCACGCAGGTCGATGCCGTCGACCGTGACCCGTCCGACGGAGGGGTCGCGTAGCCGGGCCACGAGGCCGGCCAGCGTGGACTTGCCCGACCCGGTCTCGCCGACCAGGGCGAGGGAGGCGCCGGCCGGGACGACCAGGTCGAC
>JBDSYO010000024.1:0-3573 GCA_039925625.1 Lapillicoccus sp.
CCCGCCGACGTCGAGGACCGCGTGGTCCAAGCGCTGGTGCGCGCCGGTGAGGTCCACCTCGCCGACCGTGAGCTGTTCGACGAGCTCGGCCTGGCGGAGGAGCCCGTCGATGAGCCCGACACCGACGTCATCGTCTTCCCGGGCATGGCTGCCGCTACCGAGCATGACGACCCCACCGAGCCAGCCGACTCAGCCGACTCCCTGTCACTCCTGCGCCGCCGCTGGCCCGTGCTCGCCGCCGCGGCCGCGGTGGTCGCCCTGCTGGCCGTCGCCGGCGCCAACCTGTTCGGCCAGACACGGTCCGGTTCCGACGGTCTCGCCTCCATCCCCGGCCCCAGCGGTCAGGCCTCCCCCACCGTCAGCGTGGCCACCGCCGTCGCCGGACGCCTCCACCTCCAGGCCAGCGGCGTCGCCTACACCGCCGACACCCTCGCCTCCGGAGCCCGCGCGCTCGTCACGACCCCCGGGCCGGAGGTCGGCGCCGACCAGGCCGCGGCCCTCGGCCCGCTCGCCACCACCGAGGGCGCCAATGCCTGCGTCGCCGCCCTGGGCGATGCCGATGCGCCGTCGGTGACGGTCGACCTCGCCACCTATGCCGGCCAGCCCGCCGCGATCATCGTCATCGCCCGCCAGGGCAAGACCACGGCGTATGCGGTGCAGCGCGGCTGCACGACCGGTGACCCCGAGGTCATCAAGGACTCCGTCCCGGTTCCCTGACCGCCGTAGCCCCGGCCCCCCCGGGAACAAAGGCGCGGCGCAGCCGGTTGCCGAGTGTGCGCCGGTATCTTGGGGTCATCCCCCGTCCCGGCCACAGCATCTAGCGGTTCGGGCCGTCCCGGACCACAAGGAGTGGACTTTCGTGACCGACGTGCGCCACGTCATCATCATCGGTTCCGGCCCGGCGGGCTACACCGCCGCCGTCTACGCCGCCCGCGCCAACCTGCGCCCCCTCCTCGTCGAGGGCAGCGTCACCGCGGGTGGCGCGCTGATGAACACCACCGAGGTCGAGAACTTCCCCGGCTTCCGCGACGGCATCATGGGCCCCGACCTCATGGACAACATGCGCGCCCAGGCGGTGCGCTTCGGGGCCGAGATCATCACCGACGACGTCTCCGCGGTCGACCTCCAGGGCGACGTCAAGACGGTGACGACCGGTGACAGCGGCACCTTCACGGCCCGCTCCGTCATCTTGGCCATGGGCTCGGCCTACCGCGAGCTCGGACTGCCCGACGAGAAGCGTCTGTCCGGCCGAGGGGTCTCGTGGTGTGCCACCTGCGACGGCTTCTTCTTCAAGGGCCAGGACATCGCCGTGGTCGGCGGCGGCGACTCCGCGATCGAGGAGGCCACCTTCCTCACCAAGTTCGCCCGGTCGGTCACCATCGTCCACCGTCGCGACAGCCTGCGGGCCAGCAAGATCATGGCCGAGCGCGCCTTCGCCAACGACAAGATCTCGTATGCGTGGAACTCCGCCGTCTCGGCCATCCACGGCGACGACAAGGTCTCCGGGGTCACGCTCACCGACACCGTGACCGGCCAGGAGCGGGAGCTCGCCGTGACCGGCCTGTTCGTGGCCATCGGTCACGACCCCCGCAACGAGCTGGTCCGTGACCTCGTCGACCTCGACCCGGCCGGCTACGTCGTCACCGGCGTAGACGGCACCCACCGCTCCACCGCGACCCGCATACCCGGCGTCTTCGCCTGTGGCGATCTTGTCGACCACACCTACCGGCAGGCCATCACCGCCGCCGGGTCGGGCTGTGCGGCGGCGCTCGACGCCGAGCACTACCTCGCCTCGTTGGAGGACCTCGAGCACGCCATCGCCGAGGAGAGCTCGCAGATCGAGCTGTCCGAGGCCGCGGCTAGCCTCTGACGGCCGGCACCAGCACACCCCCGTCACCCCTCATCACCCCCCAGCCCACCCGCACGCCCCTCAGGAAGGACCCCCCATGGGAGCCACCAAGGCCACCACCGACGCCACGTTCGATCAGGACGTGCTCCAGAGCGACAAGCCCGTGCTCGTCGACTTCTGGGCCACCTGGTGCGGCCCGTGCCGCGCAGTCGCGCCCGTCCTGGAGGAGATCGCCGCCACCTACGGCGACCAGATCCAGGTCGTGAAGCTCGACACCGACGCCAACCCGGCCGTCACCTCGCGCTACGGCGTGGTCAGCATCCCCACCATGAACGTCTACGTGAACGGTGAGGTCGTCAAGACGCTCGTCGGCGCCATGCCCAAGCCGCGCCTGCTCCGCGAGCTCGAGGACTACATCACCGTCGCCTGACGCCCGTTCGCCGACGGGCCACGCGCCGGCCCGTCGGCTATGGTGTCGAGACGATCACCCGACCCCGGAGCACCACCGGGGCTGGACGCGACGGAGGGCTTGTGACCGAACCCCGAACGGGTCTCGTGGCCCGAGTCGGCTATCGCGGGCCGGTGGTCCGTGACCTGCGCGAGCGCCTCGCCAGCGCCGGAGCGCTCGACACCGCCTCAGGCGCCCGCGACCACGGCACGGCGGACGACGACGAGCTGTTCGACGAGTCCCTCGACCTGGCCGTGCGCTCGTTCCAGCAGCGCCGTGGCCTGCTCGTCGACGGCATCGTCGGGCCGTGGACCTTCGCGGCGCTCGACGCCGCCCGGTGGCAGCTCGGCGACCGGCTGCTACAGCACACGCCGGGGCACCTCGTCCAGGGCGACGACGTCTCCGCCCTGCAGGAGCGGCTGCTCGGGCTCGGGTTCCACCCCGGCCGGGTGGACGGCTGGTTCGGCCCCGACACCGAGGCGGCCGTGCGCGCCTTCCAGCGCGGGGTCGGCCTCACGCCCGACGGCCAGGTGGGCCCCGACACGCTCCGGGCGTTCGACGACCTGCGGCGCAGCGTCGCCGGAGGCTCCCCCGCCTCCTTGCGCGAACGGGAGCAGGTCCGCCGGTCCGGCCACAGCCTGGCCGGGCGCGTCGTCGTCCTCGACCCGGGCCATGGTGGCGCCGACCGCGGCGCGGTCGCCCACGGGGTCGTGGAGTCCGAGGTGGTGCTCGACATCGCCCGTCGCATCGAGGGCCGCCTCAGCGCCCACGGCGCCACCGTCGTCTACACGCGCACCCACGCCTCGAGTCCGGGCGACGACGAGGCGCGAGCCCGCTTCGCCAACGACCTGCGCGCCGACATCGTCCTCTCCCTGCACTGCGACACCGCCGACCAGCAGGACGCCAGCGGCGTGGCCACGTTCTTCTTCGGCCAGAAGCGCTTCGGTGCCTGGTCGGCGGTCGGTGAGCAGCTCGCCGACCTCATCCAGCGCGAGACCGTCGCGCGCACCGGACTGACCGACTGCCGCAGCCACGCCCGCTCCTGGACGCTGCTGCAGCACACCCAGATGCCCGCCGTCCGCATCGAGACCGGCTACGTCAGCAACCCCGACGACGCCGCCCTCCTGCGCCAGGCGTCGTTCCGCGACGACATCGCGGAGGGGGTCGTCGTTGCGCTGCAGCGCCTCTACCTCGGTGAGCAGGACACCAGCCACACCGGCGTCCTGCGCCTGGGCGACCTGCGCCAGGTCCTCGCCGACCTCGCCGGCTAGACCCC
>JBDSYO010000025.1:0-5858 GCA_039925625.1 Lapillicoccus sp.
GCCGCAGCGTCGTCGACCTCGACGCGGCCCGGGTGGCGCTCGCCCTGTTCGACGTCGACGAACGCGGCCTCGACCGGCTCGACCGCGCCGTGCTGGAGTCCCTGTGCCGCCGCTTCGGTGGCGGTCCGGTCGGGCTGAGCACCCTCGCCGTCGCCGTGGGAGAGGAGGCCGACACCGTGGAGACCGTCGCCGAGCCGTTCCTCGTGCGCGAGGGGCTGATCGTCCGTACGCCCCGGGGCCGGGCGGCGACGCGCCAGGCCTGGGACCACCTGGGCCTCGTGCCGCCGCGGTCCGCCGGGGTGATGGGCTCCGCCACGACATCGGGCAGCGACGCCATGCTGCCGTTGCCGACGAACGACGACCCAGGACGCTTCTCCGGCTGATCACGGGCCCCTACGCGTACGACCCGCGCCCAGGGCCTCCGACCCGGCCCGCGACTTCCGCGCCTCCACTTCCCGGACATATCTGAGACGTCGGGCCACCCACCGGACGCGCCTCCGTCATGAGGTCCCGACCCAACGACTCAGCACGTGATGCCCAGTTATCGGGCCATTCGGACGGGTCACACTCATACGTCATCACGTGCGGAGAAGTTGTCGCCCAGAGGGGCACGGCCGGCCTCTGCGGCCAGGTGTGCCGTCGTGGGGGGCGCAGGCGGGCATACTGGGATCTTTGGTGGCCCGCGGGACCTCACCTAGACTCTCGCGGGCACGTCGACCGGCTGGTCGGCACTCCGGTGGACCCGAGGACGTTGTCCGGGCGGTTCCACCGCCGACTGACACGAAGGACGATGGTGCATGACTGACGGGCTTGGCGCGCTGCTGCTGCCGGCGATGATCATCATCCTGCTGGGCTTCATGTTCTGGAGCCAACGACGCCGGCAGACGGCGATCGCGACCCTCCAGGACAGCCTGGCCGTGGGTGACGACGTGTGTACGACATCGGGCCTGTTCGGCCGAATCGTCGCTCTCGACGAGGTGGTGGCGACCCTCGAGGTCGCTCCCGGTATGCCCGTGCGGTTCGACCGTCGCGCTGTGGCCACCAAGGTCGACACGACCGGGCGTCCGCTCGGCAGCGGCACCCCCGACGGGGCCGGCACGGTCGACCCGAGCGACACCCCCCGACCCGACACCGAGAAGTAGCCCGTGGCCCGCAACTCTCGAACCCGCGGTCCGCGCCGCGTCCTCCTCGCCCTGGTCGTCGCGGTCCTCGCCCTCTTCGGAGCGGTGGGCGCGGCCCACACCTGGAGCGACGGTCAGCTGACCCCCAAGCTCGGCCTCGACCTCGAGGGCGGCACCGAGATGACCCTCGAGCCGGTCCTCAACGACCCGAACGCCCAGGTCAGCCAGGGTCAGCTCGACAAGGCCCGCGACATCATCGCCCAGCGCGTCGACTCCTACGGCGTGGCCGAGGCCGAGGTGACGACCCAAGGCGGGCGCAACATCGTCGTCTCCATCCCGGGCCAGCCGAACGCCGCCACCCTCGACGCGATCCGCAAGCCGTCCCAGCTGCGGTTCCGCGCCGTCCTCGCCGCCGACGCCGGGTCCCCGCAGCCCACCGCCACCTCCACCACGGGCACCGGCACCGCGACGGGCACCGCGACGGGCACGGCGACGACGTCCACGGCCACCACGCCACCCCCGGTCTTCACGCCCGACGCGCCGACCGAGACCGCTACCCAAGGCACCTCGACGGCCGCCAACGACGCGATCCCACAGGCCCTCCTGCAGGACGACACCACGCCGCCGACCCCAGCCGCCACCACCCCAGCCGCCACCAGCCCCGCGGCCACGCCGAGCGCCACCGGTGGCGCCACACCCACGGCCACCCCGACGGACGCCAGCGACACCAGCTGGGTGACCCCCGAGATCCTCGACCAGTTCACCAAGCTCGACTGCTCGCAGCCCAACGCCGTCAACGCGGTCGTCGACGACCCGGCCAAGCCGCTCGTCACCTGCTCGGAGGACAAGAAGGCCAAGTACATCCTCGGCCCCGTGGAGGTCGACGGCACCGACATCGCCGACGCCTCCGCCGGCTACCAGACGTCGGCGAACGGCCAGCCGACGAGCATCGTCGAGGTGCAGCTGAAGTTCACCGGCGACGGCGCGGCCAAGTTCGGCGCCGTGACGAGCCGCCTGATCACCCTGCAGGGCGTGCGCAACCAGTTCGCCATCGTCCTCGACAAGCTCGTCATCTCCGCCCCGACCACGCAGGCCGCCATCACCAACGGCCAGGCCAGCATCACCGGCAGCTTCACCATCGAGTCGGCCCGCGGCCTGGCCAACCAGCTGAAGTTCGGCGCGTTGCCGCTCTCGTTCAGTCTGCAGACCCAGGACGACATCAGCCCCACCCTCGGCAGCGAGCAGCTGCAGCTCGGCCTGCTCGCCGGCCTCATCGGGATGCTGCTCGTCGTCGGCTATTCGCTTCTGCAGTACCGGCTGCTCGGGCTCGTCACGGTCGCGTCCCTCGTCGTCGCCGCCGTCCTCACCTACGGCGTGCTCACGTTCCTCGGCTGGTCCTACAACTTCCGCCTGACCATGGCCGGCGTGACCGGCGTCATCGTCGCCATCGGCGTCACCGCCGACTCGTTCATCGTCTACTTCGAACGCATCCGTGACGAGGTGCGCGACGGTCGTCCTCTCGTCGCCGCGGTCGAGGCCGGCTGGGGACGGGCCCGACGCACGATCCTCGCCGCCGACGCGGTGAACTTCCTCGCCGCCGCCGTGCTCTACTTCCTCGCCTCCAGCAACGTGCGGGGCTTCGCCTTCACCCTCGGCGTCACGACGCTCATCGACCTGGCCGTCGTCGTCCTGTTCACCCACCCGGTCGTCGCGATCCTCGCGCACACCACGTTCTTCGGGGGCGGACACAAGTGGTCGGGCCTCGACCCCGAGCGCCTCGGCGCCAAGCCGCGCTACCTCGGCCGTGGACGCTTCGCCGCCCCCCGGACCCCCCATCCCGCCTCGAGCGCCACCACCACCCCATCCGGCGCACGCACCCCCACGTCCGCCCGGATGACCGAGAAGAAGGCCTGACATGCCGAACTTCGCGCAGATCGGCAACGACCTCTACACCGGCAAGCGGTCGATCGACTTCATCGGCCGCCAGAAGACCTGGTATGCCGTGTCGGGCGTCCTCATCGTCCTGGCCCTCCTCGGCATCTTCGCCCGCGGGCTCAACTTCGGCATCGAGTTCCGGGGCGGCTCGGAGTACCGCGTTTCCGGCGTCGCCACCACCCAGGGCTACGAGGACAAGGCCCGTGAGGCGATCGGCCAGGCGGGCATCCAGGGGAACATCGTCACCACGGTGATCGGGGGCAGCTCCGTCCGGGTGCAGACGGAGGCCGCCGGCGACAAGAACGAGACGGCCAAGAACGACCTGGCCCAGGCGTTCGGGGTGCCGACCACCAACGTCAGCGCGTCCCTCATCGGTCCCTCGTGGGGCCAGTCGGTCAGCAGCAAGGCGATCCAGGCCCTCGTCGTCTTCCTGATCCTCGTGTCACTGGTCATGGCCGCGTACTTCCGGACGTGGAAGATGGCGCTGTCCGGCCTCGTCGCCCTGATCCACGACCTCATCATCACCGTCGGCATCTACGCCCTGTTCGGGTTCGAGATCACGCCGTCGTCGATGATCGGCTTCCTCACCATCCTCGGCTACTCCCTCTACGACACCGTCGTCGTGTTCGACAAGGTGCGTGAGAACACCGCCGAGGCCTTCGTCAGCCGGCGCCGCACCTACACCCAGGCCGCCAACCTGGCCGTGAACCAGACCGTGGTGCGCTCCGTCAACACCACGGTGGTCGCGCTCCTACCGATCGCGGCCATCCTCGTCGTCGGCTTCACCCTGCTGGGCCCCGGCACCCTCTTGGACCTCAGCCTGGCCTTGTTCGTCGGCATCGCCGTGGGCGCCTACTCCTCGATCTTCATCGCCACGCCGCTGCTCGTCGACCTGCGCCGCGGCGAGACGGCGGTCCGGGACCTCGACAAGGCCGCCCTACGCACGCAGGCCAAGGACACCGGCATGCCGGCGTCCGCCGCGACGCCGTCCGATGCGGCGGCTCGCCCCGGCCGCACCACCGCCGCCCGCCCGGCCGCGACCGCCGTCCTCGACCGCCGGGACCCCTCCGACGAGGTCGACCCGGACGCGGCCGATGCACCGGTCGAGGTCACCGACGGGTCGCCGCGGGAGGACGCGCCTCGGGCGCCCACCCGTGAGGTGCACAAGTGGGCCGCCAAGGGTCCCCGCAACCAGCCGAGCCGCCCGCCGAAGTCGAAGCGCTAGCCGGTGAGCGGGATCCCGATCGACGCCCTGGTCCTCAGCCGGATCCGTGACATCCCGGACTTCCCGCAGCCCGGGGTGATGTTCAAGGACTTCACCCCGTTGCTGGCCGATGCGGCGGCGTTCGCGGCGGTCGTCGACGACATCGCCGGCCGGTATGCCGGTCGGGTCGACACCGTTGTGGGGATCGAGGCCCGTGGGTTCGTCATCGGGGCGGCGGTGGCCTACCGGATGGGTCTCGGGTTCGTCCCGGTGCGCAAGGCGGGCAAGCTGCCCGGTCCGTCGCTGCGCGAGGAGTACACGCTCGAGTACGGCAGCGCCGTCGTGGAGATGCACCGCGACGCGCTCGCTCCCGGGGAACGCGTGCTGATCCTCGACGACGTGCTCGCGACCGGAGGCACCCTGGCGGCCACGTGCCGCCTGGTCGAGGGCGCCGGAGCCACGGTCACCGGCATCGACGTCGTCCTGGAGCTGACGTTCCTCCGTGGCCGCGACCAGGTCGGCGGCTACGACCTGCACGCCATCGTCGCGCTCTGACAGCGACGGCCCGGCGGGACGCGAACGACCCGCCGTCTAGACTCCCGTCATGAGCGAGGAGGTCCGCTCGGACCCGGCTGCGACGACGGCGCCCTTGGCGACGCCGGCTCGGATGCGCGCGCGCTTCGCCCGGTTCGGAGGTCCCCGGGCCACCAACCCCGTCCTCGAGCCGATCCTGCAGACCGTGCGCACGACGCACCCGAAGGCCGACGTGGCCGTCATCGAGCGCGCCTACCTCGTGGCCGAGGAGTACCACCGAGGGCAGATGCGCCTCTCGGGCGACGCCTACATCACGCATCCCCTCGCCGTGACGACGATCCTCGCCGAGCTGGGCATGACCCCGGCTACGCTCGCCGCCGCGCTCCTGCACGACACGGTGGAGGACACCGACTACAAGCTCCCGCAGCTGCGCCGCGACTTCGGCGACGAGATCGCGGGCCTCGTCGATGGGGTGACCAAGCTCGACAAGGTCACCTATGGCGAGGCGGCCCAGGCCGAGACCGTGCGCAAGATGGTCGTCGCGATGGCGCGCGACATCCGCGTCCTCGTCATCAAGCTGGCCGACCGCCTGCACAACGCCCGCACCTGGCGGTATGTGTCGCGGGAGTCGGCCCAGCGCAAGGCCCACGAGACCCTCGAGATCTACGCGCCGCTGGCCCACCGCCTCGGCATGAACACGATCAAGTGGGAGCTGGAGGACCTGTCCTTCGCCACCCTCTATCCGAAGGTCTACGACGAGATCGTGCGGCTCGTCGCCGAGCGCGCACCGGCCCGTGAGGAGTACCTCGCCGGCGTGCGCACCCAGGTGGCCGACGACCTGCGTGGCGCCAAGATCAAGTCCACGGTGACCGGGCGGCCGAAGCACTACTACTCCGTCTACCAGAAGATGATCGTGCGCGGCCGCGACTTCGAGGAGATCTACGACCTGGTGGGCATCCGGGTGCTCGTCGACGACGTCCGCGACTGCTACGCAGCCCTCGGCACCATCCACGCCCTGTGGCAGCCGCTGCCGGGGCGCTTCAAGGACTACATCGCGATGCCCA
>JBDSYO010000026.1:0-4139 GCA_039925625.1 Lapillicoccus sp.
GGGTGGCGACGGCGCGGGTGCCGGATCCCTGCGGGTCGCGCTCGCGGATGTTGAGCCGACGGGCCTGGTACGTCGTGCAGTTCGAGGTCGACGTCAGCTCGCGGTAGCGCCCCTGGGTGGGGACCCACGCCTCGCAGTCGAACTTGCGGGCGGCGGGTCCGCCGAGGTCGCCGGCCGCGGTGTCGATGACGCGGTAGGGCACCTCGATCTTGGCCAGCATGTCCTTCTCCCACTGCAGGAGGCGCTCGTGCTCGGCCTCGGCGTCTTCGACGCGGCAGTAGGAGAACATCTCGACCTTCTGGAACTGGTGCACCCGGATGATGCCGCGGGTGTCCTTGCCGTGCGACCCGGCCTCGCGGCGGTAGCACGTCGACCACCCGGCATACCGCTTCGGCCCGTCAGTGAGGTCGAGGATCTCGTCGCTGTGGTACCCGGCGAGGGCCACCTCGGATGTACCGGTGAGGTAGAGGTCGTCGGCGGGCAGGTGGTAGACGTCGTCGTGTGCGTCGAGGTAGCCGGTGCCGTCCATGATCTCGGGCCGCACGAGCGTCGGGGTGACCATGGGCACGAAGCCCGCCTCGACCGCCTGCGCGACGGCGAGGTTGAGCAGGGCCAGCTCGAGCCGGGCCCCGACGCCGGTGAGGAAGAAGAACCGGGCGCCGGAGACCTTGGCTCCGCGCTCCATGTCGATGGCGGCAAGGGCCTCACCCAGAGCCAGGTGGTCGAGCGGCGTGAAGCTCTCGGCCGCGAAGTCCCTTGGGGCGCCTACGGTCTCGCGCACGACGTAGTCGTCCTCGCCGCCGGGGGGCACGCCGTCAACGATGACGTTGCCGACCCGTCGCAGCAGCGTGTCGAGCTCGACGCCGCGCTCGTCGGCACCCGTCTGCAGCTGCTTGACCCGGGCCGCGGTGTCCTTGACCTGCGCGAGGAGGCTCGCCTTCTCCTCGCCTGTGGCCTGGGCGACCCTCTTGCCGAACGACTTCTGGTCGGCACGCAGGCGCTCGAACTCGCCGAGGGACGACCGACGGGCCGCGTCGGCGGCGAGGATCGCGTCGACGATCCCCTGGTCCTCTCCTCGGGCCTGCTGCGAGGCCCGGACCACGTCCGGCGTCTCGCGCACCAGCTTGATGTCGATCACCGGGTCAGCGTAATGGCGGCCGGGCGCGGTCCCGTGCCCGCGGCATACCCTCCTGTCGTGAGCGACTCCTGGCTCCATCCGCCGGCACCCGGGCTCCCGCCCCTGTTCGGCGAGCAGCACGAGTGCGCGGCGTGCGGGCTGGTGTACGCGGCACTGCCGGTGCCGTCGGCGCTCGGTCTCGTGGCCGGTGTGGTCGTCGAGCTGGCCTCCCTGCTGCCACAGGTGCCGGACGCCGTGCTGCGCCGGCGGCTGCGCGCGGGCCAGTGGTCGGCGCTTGAGTACGCCGCCCACGTGCGCGATGTGCTGCAGACGTTCACGGTCCGCGTGCACCGCGGCGTCGTCGAGGACCGGCCCGCACTGGAGCCGATGTACTCCGACTGGCGCGCGGAGCGGTTCGGCTACAACGCGGCTGAGGCCGCCGATGTCGTGAGCGGTATGCGGGTCGCCGCCGACGGGTTCGTGGCCGAGGCCGCGGCCGTGCCCGACGACGCGTGGGACCGCCTCGTGACCCGCCTGCCGAGCGAAACGCGCACGGTGCGGTGGCTCGTGCGGCAGGCCGCCCACGAGGCGGTGCACCACCGCGACGACATCCGCCGCCTGGTGGGCTGAGGTCAGAGGCCGGCGGCGACCGCGTCCAGCTCGGCGAGGTCGTCGGGTGTGAGGGCGAGGTCACCCGCCGCCATGTTCTCCTCGAGGTGGGCGACCCGGGAGGTGCCCGGGATGAGCAGCACATGCCCGCCCTGCGCGAGGAGCCAAGCGAGGCCGACCCGGCTGGGCGAGACGTCGTGACGAGCAGCGACCGCCTGCACGGCCGGCTGGTCGACGACCTTCGGCATACCGGGAAAGGCCGAACCGAGCGGGAAGTAGGGCACGTAGGCGACACTCGCGGCGCGGCACTCCTCCAGGACGGCCCGGTCCTTCTGGTCGACGAGGCTGAAGGCGTTCTGCACGCAGACGATGTCGGCCTCGTCGATCGCCGTGACCACCTGCTCGAGGGTGACGGTCGAGACGCCCACGCCGGCGATCTTGCCCTCCTCGCGCAGCGCCACCAGCTCGGCCAGCTGGTCCTCGAACGGCACGACGTCGGCCGGGTCGGTGGGGCCGGCGTGCGCGTCGGTGAGGCGCAGGTTGACGGCGGTCAGCCGCTCGGTGCCGAGGGCGCTCAGGTTGGCCTCGACGTCCTCCCGGAGCTGGGCCGGGCGCTGGGCGGGGTTCCACCCACCCTTGGTGTCGCGGCGGGCGCCGACCTTGGAGACGAGGGCGAGGCCCTCGGGGTAGGGGTGGAGCGCCTCGCGGATGAGCTCGTTCGCGACGTCGGGGCCGTAGAACTGGGCGGTGTCGATGTGGTCCACGCCGAGCTCGACGGCCCGGCGCAGCACCCGCAGCGCCTCGTCGCGGTCACGTGGCGGGCCCATCACGCCGGGGCCGGGGAGCTGCATCGCGCCGAAGCCGATGCGACGGACGGTGCGGTCGGCGAGGCGGAACGTGTCGGTGGGGCTCATCCCTCCACGCTAAGCGAGCGGTATGCGGGTGCTCCGGCCAGGGCTCGGGTCACGGCACAAGCGGGTCGTCGCTCGTCGCAGCGGGCGTCGTAGCGGCCCCCGTGTCGTCACAGCAGCACAGACCACGCTACGACGGCCGCTGTGACCGGGCCGTGCCCGACGGGCGACGTGACCACCGACCCTTGCCCGATCCCGCAAACCGGTCAGCCGCGTACGTCCCAAACGTGGTGGAAGAGGTCGTGCAGGGCGTACTGGCCGAGGGTCTCGACGGTGAAGTGGGACCCGTTGCTGCGCCGTCCGGTGCGCGTCCAGTCGTCGTCGCCGACGCGGGTGTAGGCCACGGCCAGACCCTCCCCCGCCTCGGCGAGCTCGGCACTCACGGTGGCGGGGTCCTGGCGGTCGTAGCGGTCGGCGAGCGCGGTCTCGTCCTGGTCCCAGTTCGCGAAGCGGGGGTCGTCCTCGTCGAGCATGAGCTGCACCCGGGTCGCGAAGATGCGGCACACGTCGCGCACGTGGGCGCCGTACTCGAGGGCCGACCAGGTGGTCGGCGTGGGCCGCTGCGCCGCGTCCCGACGGGCGAGGACGTCGGGCCAGCGCGACACCGCGTCGCGGACCAGCGCGGGGATGGCGACCGGCTCCACTGCGGCGGCGTCGAAGCCGCACTCCGGGCAGACCCGCTGCAGCGTCCAGGTCCAGTCCTTGGTGTCGGGCTGCGGCGCTGCGGGCGGGGGCTCGGTCATCCGGCGAACCTACCCGCCGCGACCCGCTAGCGTCTGGTTGTGTTCGAGAGCCCGGCCGTGTGGGTCGTCCTGGCCGTGGTGGTCCTCGTGGTCGTGGCCGTCGTGGCCCTGGTGCGCCGCGACGACGTCATGGAGGTCACCGGGATCGCCCGGCGCCGCCGGCGGCCGCACCGCGACGAGTTCCGCCCCGAGGGCGTCGACGAGGTCGTCGTGCCCCTCAAGCGCGCCGGCGTCGTCGTCAACCCGACGAAGTATGCCGACGTGGCCGCGGTGCGCGAGCAGGTCACCGCGACGTGTGCGGCGCAGGGGTGGGGCGAGCCGCTGATCTACGAGACGACCGTGGAGGACCCCGGCACAGGGCAGGCCCGGCAGGCCGTGGCCGACGGCGCGTCCGTCGTCTGCGTCATGGGCGGCGACGGCACCGTCCGGGCCGTGGCGACGGGGCTCGTCGGCACCGAGACGCCGCTCGGGCTGCTGCCCGGCGGCACCGGCAACCTCCTCGCTCGCAACCTCGACCTGCCCGTCGACTCCATCGACAAGGCACTGGTCGTCGCGCTCACCGGCCAGAACGCGCGCATCGACGTCGGGAAGATGGCCGCGGACCCGTCAGGGCAGCACGCGGTGCCCGACGAGCACTACTTCCTCGTCATGGCCGGCCTGGGGTTCGACGCCGAGATCATGGCGGGGGCGGGTGAGCGTCTGAAGGCTCGGGTCGGGTACGGCGCCTACGTCGTCTCCGGGCTCCAGAACGTGCTCGGC
>JBDSYO010000027.1:0-3516 GCA_039925625.1 Lapillicoccus sp.
CCTCGTCCTCGCCCACGACGACGAGGGCGGCCCCGAGCGAGCGTTGCCGCACCACGGCCGCCACCTGGCCGCGGACGACCTCGAAGACGCTGTGGGTGCGCGGATGCCCGCGCAGGGCGTGCAGGCCGGCCCGGAACAGGATGTCCTCCGCCTCCGAACAGCTCTGGTCGTCGGCGTCGGCGGTGTGCGACGTGAGGACCTCGAGGAACCGCACCGGCACCTGGCGCTCGACCGCCTCCTGCACGGCGGCGCGTGCCACGCGAGCCGCGGACTCGCAGTCGGCCAGCACCGCGACCACCTCCACCGGCTGGCGCGAGGGATAACCGTGGCGGTGGGCGTCGGGGCTCGCTGTGGTGACCATGAGAGCCACCTTCGGTCGAACGGCGGGGATGCGGCAGGGCCCAAGGTCCCCGGTCCAGTGGAGGCCAGGACGCGGTGCGTGCGGCGGGCACCGGGACGCGGGTGGACCCACAGCCCTACGATCGAGAGAGTGGAGATGTCGGAGGGGACGCAGCCGGGGGCTTCCCCCTGGCCGGCGGCCCAGTCCCTGGAGCTCGAGGACCTGCTCGACGAGCTGAGGGCCCGGGCCTCGGTGGCCCGCCATTCACAGGAGCGGATGGGCCAGCTGCTCCAGGCGGTGGTCGCCGTCAGCGCCGGCCTGGAGCTGTCCGAAGTGCTCCGGCGGATCGTCGAGTCGGCGGTGCGGCTCGTCGACGCGCGGTACGGGGCCCTGGGCGTCATCAGCTCCGACGGCGAGCGGCTCGTCGAGTTCATCACGGTGGGGGTCTCCGACGAGCAGCGCGCCGCCATCGGCCCCCCTCCGCATGGTCGCGGGGTCCTGGGGCTGCTGATCCGTGACCCTCAGCCGCGCCGGCTGAAGGACATCGCCCACCACCCCGACTCCTACGGGTTCCCCGACCACCACCCCGAGATGCATACGTTCCTCGGAGCGCCGATCCGCATCCGCGACGAGGTCTACGGCAACCTCTACATGGCTGAGAAGCGGGGGGCCGACGAGTTCAGCGAAGAGGACGAGAGCATCCTCGTCGCCCTGGCCGCCGCGGCCGGAGTGGCCATCGACAACGCCCGGCTGTTCCACGCCAGCCGGCAGCAGCGCCTCTGGTCCGACGCCGTCGGCGAGGTCACCCAGGTGCTGCTCGAACACGAGGACGAGGACGCCGCCCTCGGCCTGCTCGCCCGTCGGGCTCTCGCGCTCAGCCGGTCGTCCGCCGTTCTCGTCGTCCTTGGTGAGGGCGGTGACCTGCGAGCCCGCGCGGTGTTCCGCGCCGACGGGCAGCTTCCGCCCCGGGAGACGACGGCCCTGGTCGCACCGATGTGGATGGAGGTGGGCTCGGCGCGGCAGCCGATCCTGCTCGCGGCCACCACGGGGGAGGGCGCCCCGCCCTGGCGACAGGAGGTCGTCGCCGCCATCGGGCCGACGGGCGAAGGAGCGACCGCCGTGCTCCCCCTTCCGCCCGGTCACGGCAGCGTGGGCCTACTGGTCGTGGTGTGGGACGCGGAGGCGGAGAGCCTGCCCCAAGAGTCGATGCCCATGCTCACCGACTTCGCGCAGCAGGCGGGGCTCGCCCTGCTGGCGGGCCGTTCACAGCGCGACCGTGCCCTCATGGCCATGCTCGACGACCGTGACCGCATCGCCCGCGATATGCACGACCATGTCATCCAGCGGTTGTTCGCGACCGGCCTCTCCCTGCAGGCGGCGTCCCGGATGGCGACGCATCCCGTGGTGCAGACGCGGATCGAGAGCGCGGTCGACGACCTCGACGCGGCGATCAAGGAGATCCGCGAGGCGATCTTCCACCTGCACCGCCCGGTGCGCACCGAGGACACCACCCAGCGGCTGGTCTCGCTGGCCGCCTCCTTCGCCGAGGGGCTCGGGTTCCCCCCGGATCTCGCCCTCGACGGTCCCGTCGACGGCCTCGGTCCGGCGCTCGCGTCCGACGTCATGGCCGTCGTGCGCGAGGGGCTGGCCAACGCCGCCAAGCACGCGGGGGCCGAACGGGTCGATATCACCGTCGACGTGCTCCCTGCCTCGGTATGCGTCGTCGTCGCGGACGACGGGCGAGGGACGGTGCCGGCGCAGGCGCGGGGCGGTCTGGTCAACCTCGGGGAGCGGGCAACCGCGCGGAACGGGTCGTTCGAGATCGTGGCCGAGGCGCCCCATGGCACACGGCTGCGCTGGACCGTGCCCCGATGACCCACGGTGCAGGGACGTTGGTCCCTGCTCCCCGCGGCGGCCCGACGACAGGCTGGGGGTGCTGCCCGAGGACGACCTCGGACATCAGGGGCGAGACCGGTTGCGAGGAGCCACCATGCTGGTCGAGGAGATCATGACCACTGACGTGGTCACGGTGCGGGACGACGCGTCGCCCAGCATCGCGGTGCGGCTGCTCGCCGAACGGGCGCTCACCATGCTCCCGGTGGTGGATGCCGAGGACCGGCTCGTCGGCGTCGTGACCGAGGCCGACCTCCTGGGCCTGCCCGTCCCGGCGGACCCCCGCGCCCACCTGCGACCGGCCCGCGGCACCGCGCCGGAGTCCGGCGGGTCGGCATCGTCTTGGCCCCGCACCGTGGCGGACCTGGCCACGAGCTCGCCCGAGACGACCGTCGAGCGCGCCGACGTCTCCGACGTGGCCCAGGTCTTCCGCCGCACGGCATGGAAGTGCTTGCCGGTGATGCGCGACGACCGACTCGTCGGCGTCATCAGCCGCAGCGACATCATCCGGGCCATGTCCCGCGACGACGCGGACGTGGAGAACGACGTGAACCAGCTGTTCCGGCAGCTCGACCCCGACTGGCGGGCGACGGTGTCCAAGGGCGAGGCCAGCATCAGCGGGCCGGGTTCGGACCGTGATGCGGATGCCGCGGCGTCGCTCGCAACGACGGTCACCGGCGTGCGTCGGGTGCGGGTCGTCGAGCGCGCCGCCCACGACCCTGAGGGAGCAACCGACGCGGGTCTCACGTCGTTCGCAGGCCTCCCACGGCAGTGGGTGTGCCCGCCGTCCAGCGCCACAGGAGCCGACCAGCTGTGACCATCACCGTCTTCCTGCTCGACGACCACGAGATCGTCCGCCGTGGGCTGAGAGAGCTGCTCGAGGCGACCGACGACATCGAGGTGATCGGCGAGTCGGGGTCGGCCAAGGAGGCTGCCAGGCGCATCCCGTCGCTGCGGCCCGACGTCGCCATCTTCGACGCGCGGCTCCCCGACGGCTCGGGGATCGACGCCTGTCGTGAGGTGCGGTCGGTGGACCCCCGCATCAAGGGTCTGGTGCTCACCTCCTACGACGACGAGCAGGCCCTCACCACCGCCGTGCTCGCGGGCGCGTCCGGGTTCCTCCTCAAGGACGTCCGCGGGAACGGCCTCGTCGAGTCGATCCGCCGGATCGCGGCCGGGGAGAACCTCCTCGACACCTCGCAGGCCCGCGACCTGGTCGAGACCTGGCGCGTCCACGGCGACGCCGACCCCCGGCTGCGGGTCCTCACGCCGCAGGAGCGGCG
>JBDSYO010000028.1:0-4727 GCA_039925625.1 Lapillicoccus sp.
GACTCGACCACCGCGGTCGCCACCGACCAGGCCAAGCAGGTCGGCCAGGACGCCCTCCAGGGTGGCCAGCACGTCGCCGGTGTGGCCGTCGACCAGGCTAAGTCCGTCGCCGGCGAGGCCGGCACGCAGGCCAAGAACCTTCTCGGCGAGGCTCGTTCGCAGCTCACCGACCAGGCCGGCACCCAGCAGAACAACCTGGCGGCGTGGCTCCACACCATCGTCGAGGAGCTCGACCAGATGGTCAACGGCGGCGCCCCCACCGAGCAGTCGGGACCGGCCACCGCCCTCGTGCGTCAGGTCTCGGAGCGCACGCGTGGCGCCTCGACCTGGCTGCAGGACCACGAGCCCGCCGACCTGCTCGCGCAGACCTCGCGCTTCGCCCGTCAGCGTCCGGGCATGTTCCTGGCCCTCGCCGCCGTCGGTGGCGTGCTGGCCGGCCGGCTCACCCGCGGCCTGACGGCGGATGCCCCGACCTCGTCGACCTCGTCGACCCAGGGCGCCGGCTCCTACGAGGTCTCCACCGTGGCGGTCGCGACGCCCGTGACCCCCGTGGCCTCCGGCACCTACGCGCCGGTGACCCCGGTCGCGGACGACGCCTACCTCGTGGAGCCCGTCTCCACGCAGGGCCTGCGGTGAGCACCACGGACAACGGGTTCGCCCCCCGCGGAGACGCTCGCGGTGTCGACGACCGACCTATCGGCGAGGTGTTCAGCGCCGTCACCTCCGACCTCTCGACCCTGATCCGTCAGGAGGTCGCCCTGGCCAAGGCCGAGCTGCGGCAGAGCGCCACGCAGGCCGGAGCCGCGGCCGGCAAGCTCGGTGGCGCCGGCGTCGCCGGACACATGGTCCTGCTCTTCGTCTCCCTCTCCGCCTGGTGGGGCCTCGGGCAGTTCATCGGCAACCAATGGTCAGCCCTCGTCGTCGCGGCCTTCTGGGCCATCATCGGCGCCGTGCTCTACAGCTCTGGCCGCGCCCAGCTCAAGCAGGTCGACGGCCTGCCCCGCACCACAGAGACCACCAAGCAGATCCCCCCCGCACTGGCCGGACACGAGGAGACATCATGACCACGAACCACACCGAGTACACCGAGAACCCCGAGTACACCGACGCCACGCCGGTGGCGGCGGACCCCAACGACCCCGACCAGATCCGCCGGGAGATCGAGGCGACCCGCGCCGACCTGAGCCACAACGTCAACGCCCTCTCGGAGAGCGTCAAGCCCGGCAACGTCGCCCGCCGCCAGGTGGACAAGGTCATGGGCGGTGCCGCCGACCTCAAGGACAAGGTGATGGGTGTCGCCGACGACGCGACGTCCTCCACCGGCAGCGCCGTCGGTGACGCGGCGGGCAGCGTCAAGGACGCCGCCGGTGCCGCACCCAGCGCCGTGCGCTCCCGCACCCGGGGCAACCCGGTCGCCGCCGGGCTGGTCGCGTTCGGTGTGGGCTGGCTCGTCGCGTCCCTGATCCCGGCCTCCTCGGCCGAGCAGCAGGCCGCCACCGCACTCAAGGAGAAGGCGCAGCCCCTCACCGACGAGGTGACCCAGGCGGCCAAGGACGTCGCGAGCAACCTGCAGCAGCCGATGAAGGAGGCCGCTGCCGAGGTCAAGAGCACCGCCACCGACGCCACGGCGACGGTCAAGGACGAGGCGTCGACGACCGCCCAGGACGTCACCGGGACCGCTCACGAGGCCGTCGGCACGGTCAAGGACCAGGCCTCCAGCTGATCTGCAGCTGATTAGCCCGACTCACCGTGATGGCGGTGGATCCGACCCCTCCCCAGGGGCGGAGCCACCGCCATCATTCGTTCGGCGACCGTATGCCGAGGATCGCGTCCAGCTTGTCGGGCGCGAGGTCGACGCCGGGGAAGGAAGCGACGCGTCCCACGGGGAACGATCCGACCACTTTGAGCAGCTCGGGGTCGTCCTCGTCGCCGAGCAGCCCCCGCAGGGCCGCGCGCATCCCCGGACCGGCCACCGGGTCGGCGACCACCTCGTCGATGGTGGAGCGGGCCGAGAGCGGGAAGCGCACGTCGTCACCGCGCACCTCGACCGACGCCGTGAGCCGGGGGTCGCGGCTGGAGGCGCCCACCTCGACGTCGTAGGCGCCGCCCTCCACGACCCAGCCGTCGACGCGTACGTCGTAGTAGGCGAGGTCGTCGCGCGCGACATCGAGCTCGACGGTGCGTGACTCCCCCGCCGGCACGTGCACCTTCGCGTAGGCGCGTAGCTCCCGTAAGGCGCGCACCACCGCCGAGCCCGGCCGACCGGCATACAGCTGCACCACCTCCGCGCCGTCGCGTGAACCCGTGTTGGTCACGACGACGGAAGCTGTGAGCCCCCCGTCAGGGGTGGCCGCGACGGCGAGGTCGGCGTAGGCGAACGTCGTGTAGGAGAGACCGTGCCCGAAGGGGTAGGAGACCGGGATCTCCCGCGCGTCGTACCAGCGGTACCCGACGAACAGGCCCTCGCCGTAACGGACGTGACCGAACTGGCCCGGGAAGTCGAGGTATGCGGGAGTGTCCTGCAGGCGTACCGGCACCGTCTCCGCCAGCCGACCGGAGGGGTTCACCACCCCGTAGAGGACGTCGGCGAGCGCCCCGCCGCCGGCCTGGCCCAGGAGCCACCCCTCGACGACTGCAGGCAGCCGGTCGGCGAACGACGAGAGACGCACCACCCCGCCGTTGGAGAGCACGACCACGGTGCGCGGGTTCGCTGCGAGGACGGCGTCCACCAGGGCCAGCTGGTCGCCCGGCAGCTCGATGTCGGCGCGGTCGAACCCCTCCGACTCGGCCGCGCCCGGCAGTCCGACGAAGACGACCGCGACGTCAGCGCGGGTCGCCGCCTGCACCGCCTCGGCGACGAGGTCCGTGCCGTCCGGGGCCACAGGGGCTCCGGCCAGGGGGAACCCGGCCGCGAACGTCACGCGACCGGGCGCCAACGAGCGGACGGCGTCGAGGGCGTTGTCGAGGCGGGTGGGGTTGATCTGCGAGCTGCCGGCGCCCTGGTAGCGAGGGGTGCGGGCGAACTCGCCGATCACCGCCACCGACGCGTCAGGGGAGAGGGGCAGCAGGTCGTCCTCGTTGCGCAGCAGGACGACGGCGGCCGCGGCGGCCTCCCTAGCGAGGGCGTGGTGGGCGTCGAGGTCGACGGCGATGTCCGCACGCCGTCCGGCGACGACGCGGGCGGCGAGGTCGGCCACCCGACCGGCCGCAGTGTCGAGCACGGCCTCGTCGAGCTCGCCCGACCGCACCGCCGCCACGATCTCGGCGTTCGTCCGCCCGCCACTGGCCGGCATCTCGAGGTCGAGCCCGGCCCGGAGCCCCGCGACCCGGTCGTCCACGGCGCCCCAGTCGGACATCACGAGACCGTCGAAGCCCCACTCCTCCCGCAGCACCTGCGTGAGCAGCCACGGGTTCTGCGACGCGTACACGCCGTTGACGCGGTTGTAGGAGCACATCACCGTCCACGGGTGCGCCGTCGTCACCACCCGCTGGAAGCCGCGCAGGTAGATCTCGCGCAGGGGGCGCGCGTCGACGTCGGCGCTGACCCGCAGCCGGTCGCCCTCCTGGTTGTTCACCGCGAAGTGCTTGAGGGACGCACCGACCCCCTGGCTCTGCAGGCCGCGCACCAGGGCCGAGCCCAGCGTTCCGCTGACGAGGGGGTCCTCCGAGAGGTACTCGAAGTTCCGGCCGCACAGCGGCGAGCGCTTGATGTTGATGCCCGGGCCCAAGAGCACACCGACCCCGTGCGCCTGCGCCTCCCGTCCGAGGGCCTGGCCGACCCGCTCGAGCAGGGCGGGGTCCCAGGTCGAGCCCAGGGCGACGGCCGGCGGGAAGCACGTGGCCGGCTCGCTGTCCTGCAGACCCACGTGGTCGCCGCCCTCCCGCTGCTTACGCACCCCGTGGGGGCCGTCGGCCAGTGCGGTCGACGGGACCGAACCGGCCGCCTCGGTGAGCCAGAAGGTCGCGCCGCTGGTGAGGGACGCCTTCTGCTCCAGGTCCAGCGCGGCCACCGCGTCGGCGGTGGCGCGAGCGCGGGTCTCGTCCCGCGGGGTCACGAGCGCGGGACCTTCGTCGTCCCCGACCGTGAGCTCCGTGGGGCCGACGGGGGCGGAACGACCGGACCGATATCGCCGTCCGGCGCCTCGTCGAGGTCGACCATCACGGGGGCGTGGTCGCTCGGCCCGGAGCCCTTGCGGGCCTGGCGGTCCACCCACGCGGCTCGGACGCGTTCGGCGACGGGCGCTCCCGCCAGGGCGAGGTCGATCCGCATCCCGAGGTCCTGGTGGAACATTCCCGCGCGGTAGTCCCAGTAGGTGAACACCCGCTCCTGCGGCCAACGTTCGCGGACGACGTCGTGCAGCCCGGTGTCGACCAGGTGGTGCAGGGCCTGGCGTTCAGGAGCGGTGACGTGGGTATGCCCGGCGAAGGCGGCGGGGTCGAAGACGTCGGCGTCCGCAGGTGCGATGTTCATGTCGCCGCACACGATGACCGCGTCCGGGCCGGCGGCGACGACCGTCCGCAGAGCGTCCAGCCAGGCCAGCTTGTAGACGTAGTGGTCGGAGTCGGGCTCGCGTCCGTTGGGCACATACAGCGAGTGGACCCGGATGCCGGCACACGTCGCGGCGAGGGACCGCGCCTCCTGCTCCCCCCTCGGGTCGGGGTACCCCGGTGCGCCGTCCACGCCGCGCACGACGCCGTCCAGGCCGACGCGCGAGATCAGCGCGACG